>JBMCUI010000049.1:0-11530 GCA_048622675.1 Spirochaetota bacterium
GTTTACCGGTGTACAGCCCAAGCAGAATGTCCAGACCGATGTCATTGATAAAATTTTCAATTCCGAAAAAAAGCACGGACTACCCGGAGTATCAGCACAGCAGAAGGCATATATCGGAAATGCTATTCAAAGTTTAAAAAATGCAGGAGATATTTTCAACCGGAGACTGGAGTTCGAGGTGGATGATAAAACAAACATGATCGTGGTTAAAGTAATTGATACCCGGACCGATAAGGTAATAAAGGAAATTCCTCCAGAGCAAATCGTCAGGTTGGCCCAGAAAATTCAGGAGATGATCGGTCTTCTGGTCGATGAGCAGAGGTAAAAACCAGATAGTCTTTACAAGCCACATTAGCTCCGGGTGCTGATAATTGTATGTCTGATATAAATCTTCCAGGGATGTCCAGTAAAGTAGATGTAAATAAGGTTATTGAGAAACTGGTAAAGGCGGAAAGCAAGAAATTAGACCGGCTTAATGATACAAGGGAGCTGCTGGACAAAGAAAAGACTACCTGGGTAGACTTAAGGAGCAAGGTCGAAGAACTGCAAAATGCTGCAAAACAGCTTCATGGTTTCAGGTCCCCCTTCCAGGACAAAATAGCAATTTCCAGTAATGAAGATGCAGTAACAGCAAATGCATATAGAACGGCAGAACCCTTCCAGTCCAAAATAAACGTAGAACAAATCGCCGCACCAGAGAGGATAATTTCTGATCCTGTGAGCAGTGATCGTATTTTTGAGGATATGCCGCTGGTGATACAGGTAGGTGAAAACAGGGCCAGGGTTAATTTCGAGGGAGGTAATATACAGGACCTGGCCCAGGCAATTAATGAACAGGCTGGAGATCACATGAAGGCTAAAGTAACCCGGAACACTCCCAGGACTTCCGTTCTGGTCCTTGAGTCCAAATACTCAGGCGAAAAGAATGTATTTACGGTTCCGGATGAGGGTACGCTCGGCCTTTTCCAGCAGATTGGACTTTTTGAACAGAAAAGGGGACTGGAGGTAGACACCAGGCTGAATGACCAGAACATCAAGCCTTTTCAGGGCAGTACCTACCATTTCCGGGATGAAAACCTGGTGCTTAGTCCTGAAAATAGTGTGTACTTCGAGCTTGACCAACCCCTGCAGGCATCATCGGAGAGGTATGTTAAGGTAAAGTTGAGAGCAGTGGAAGTAGAAAAAAAGGAAGAAATCGGACTTCCATGGCCCCAGCTTAAGGATATCGGCAGGGTCAGGGTGGAAGATGTAGAAATTGAAGGAGGGAGGCCGGTACCGGAAATAGAAAAAGAAGAGAAGAAAAAGCCGCCGGTAGTGGACAACCAGGTATTGGGTGCGGTAAATGAGAGGGGCCAGAAGAATACTATTGAGGTGGAAGGACTCACTGAAGAGTTCCAGGAGTACACCTTCAAGCTGAGTGACCTGGCTGGGGAGGGTAAAGAAATTGACAGGATTATGTTCCTTAATAATAATACCAGCAGGCGAATAGAATACAGTGACCTGGCTATAGTTGATGAATCCAGAAGAAGGGGACCGGTACCCAAGCACAGGGTCCTGGAGGGCAGGGACGCAGTAGTATATATAGACGGAGTGAAAGTGCAGCGCTCCTCAAACAACATCGATGATGCCATCGAAGGGGTAGAACTGAACCTCAGAGGCGAGTCCGAAAGGGAAGTTTCACTTACTGTGAGAAGGGACTATGAGAAGATAACCAAAAAAATTGTGGATATGATAGAAAAATATAATAAGTTAATGAAGTTCATAAATGACCAGACAAAAGTAGAATCCAGCGGAGATGTTGAAGGTGAGACCACCGCAGGCATGCTGACCGGAGAAATAGCAGTAATGTCTCTGAAGAGCAAATTAAAGAATATAATGATGAATCCTTACCCGACAGAGAGGGGAAAGCAGCTCACCCTGCTTTCACAGATAGGTATATCCATGGGTAAAAGGGGGTCAAGCTGGAATGACATAAAGGGAGGGTTTCTGGAAATAGATGAAGATACCTTTATAAATGCAATGGAAAAGCATCCGGAGGCAATAGAACAGCTGTTTGGTTCTGATCAGAACCAAGATAAAGTTACTGACCAGGGTGCTGCCCATGTTTTGGAACATACTCTGGAGGGATACTCGGACCCCCATGAAGGAATAATAAGTTATCACATAAGAAATACCGACAATAGAATAGACAACCAGCAGGAAAAAATTGAAGACTGGAAAGAACACCTGGAAGAGTACCGGGCAAAATTAAAGAAAGACTTTACTTATATGCAGCAGGCCCTGAATGAACTGGAACAGACCCAGAAAAGAATAGAGAATTTTTCCACCCAGCTAAACAACAAATGAAAAAATACATAATACAATATCGAGGTGAATAGTTATGGAAATACAGGTTAATGATACCATGCTTGAATATCAACTGGAAGATGAAAAAAAACTGGGGGATGTGATGAATACCCTGGAGGAGTGGGTAACCAAAAATGGAAACGTTATCCATTCGGTTTATGTTGATGACCAGAATGTACCGTTTGATTACCACTCCTCTGAATTTCAGCAGGATATAGAGATTATAGGAAGGCTAAGAATTGTAACATCCAGCAGGGCTGAACTTGCTGTAAATACTGTCCAGACTGTGGGAGAATACATTATTCACCTCCTGGAGAACTGCCTGAAAGAAGAGGATTATTCCAGTCATGATTCAATCCTGGAGGGAGTAAAGCTGGTGAGGGAAGGAATGGCAGATTCACTGAGAGTACTGAAGATAAGAGAATGGGCGGTAATTGACAGAAAGGGCAGAAGCCTTTCGGACATTTTTTCACAGATGGACCAGTTTGTTTCCACGTATGAGAGTAAGTATATTGACCATGAAGGAATAAACAAACTTAAAAAGAGCCTGAAGGAGCTTCTATATTTACTTCCCAAAGTATTCAAATGGGCAGTGGTAAAAAACTACTATCAGTTTGGAGATAAGGACAACAGCAGAAAGCCTGAGGCTTTTATCAAAGACGTATTTGATGACCTGAGGCTGCTGTGCTCGGATTCTGTGAAGAAGTTTGAGATGATCGGAAAAAACATCCAGACCGGAAACGATATAGAGGCTATGCATGAGTTGTGCTTCATTACGGAGCTTATGGATGAGGTTTTATCATTGCACCATCTTATAAAACATGTAAATAGGAATGAACCTGGAGAAGCTGATTTGTCAGAGAGGAAAGTGGAGGAAATTTTTAAAAAGACTCAAAACAAGCTTGAAGAAATTGAAAATGCATTTAAGAACCAAGATATGATCAGTGTGGGAGATATAGTTGAATATGAGCTGGAGGGGCTGTTTAGAGAACTTGTAAAAGTGACCGGGGATATGTATTATTATATTTAAGCTGTTTTTTTATTTTTTCTATTGACATCGGAAATGGATTGTTATACCTTAAGCGTAGACGGAACACATCCCTGAAATCTACTATTTGCTGTACCCCTTTCACATACCGCATAGGTAATCTGCAGGATTAAATGAGGGTGGAGAGTATATAATATACCAACTGCATCTGGAAAAATTGAAAGAAATGAGTTCCTATACTAAGTATAAATGAGGAGATAGCAAAGGAAACAAAGAACATCCTTTACCGGCTAACCTTCATCAATAAATAAATCATTCACTAATTATTTAAATAAAATAATTAAACTACAATACCCGGATTAATTGTATATCCGTTATTCTAACCTAAATAAATTAATAAATATGGAGTGAAAGAGCAGTTATGGAAACACACGAAAACAATGAAAAAAAAGAAGAAGTATTTTCTCAAAACACCAGCCAGGAAAATACACATCAGGAGAAGTCTTCTGGGCAGAAGGAAGATTACCATCACAACCAGGGAGCATCACCACGCTCTTCAGAGTCAGAGACAAACATCCAGTCCGGCGAAAATGGTGAGTCTGGAAAAGTAGCTGTAATTAAAAAGAATAGAAAAAAGTCTCCCGAAAAGAAAAAAATTAACTTCGCCAAACTGAACATTAATGAGCTTACTAATATGACCATATCCAACCTTTCGGCTCTTGCAAGAGAGTTCAATATTGAAAGCACCAGTAGGATGAAGAAACAGGACCTTATATTTTCTATACTTCAGGCTCAAACCGAGAGGCACGGTCTTATTTTCGCTTCAGGTGTGCTGGAAATACTTCAGGACGGGTATGGGTTTTTACGCTCCCCCAGTTATAACTATCTACCCGGACCGGATGATATATATGTATCACCTTCCCAGATAAGACTGTTTGGACTGAAAACAGGAGACACTGTATCAGGGCAGGTCCGTCCACCCAAGGAAAATGAACGATTTTTTGCACTTTTACGGGTAGAAGCAGTTAACTTTGAAAATCCTGAAGTGGCCCAGAAAAGAATACTATTCGATAATCTTACCCCCCTTTATCCTGAAGAAAGGTTTAACCTGGAGATCCACTCTGAGAGCATCTCTACCAGGATTATTAACCTTTTCACTCCGGTAGGAAAAGGCCAGAGAGGACTGATCGTTTCTCCTCCCCGGGCAGGAAAGACCATGCTGATCCAGCAGATAGCAAATGCTATTACTACCAACCATCCCGAAATTTTACTGATTGTCCTGCTTATAGATGAGAGGCCGGAAGAAGTTACTGATATGCAGAGAAATGTAGACGGGGAAGTAGTAAGCTCTACATTCGATGAACCTGCCACCAGACACGTTCAGGTTACTGAAATGGTTCTGGAAAAGGCCAAGAGGCTGGTGGAACATAAAAAGGATGTAGTAATTCTTTTGGACAGTATTACCAGGCTGGCCAGGGCTTACAACCAGGTGGTACCAACTTCAGGAAAGATTCTCTCCGGTGGTGTTGATTCAAATGCTCTGCATAAGCCAAAGAGATTTTTTGGTGCAGCCAGGAACATAGAAGAGGGAGGGAGCCTCACTGTAATGGCTACAGCTCTGGTGGATACCGGGAGCAGAATGGATGAAGTGATTTTTGAGGAGTTTAAAGGAACGGGTAATATGGAAATACACCTGGACAGAAAGTTGGCAGACAGAAGGATCTTTCCGGCTATGGATGTATGGAAGTCCGGCACCAGGAAAGAAGAGTTGCTGCTTACCGAGGAGGAGCAGCAAAAACTGTGGGTTCTGCGAAAGGTGCTGCATCCCATGGATGAAATTGAAGTGATGGAGCTTCTGATTGAAAAGATGAAGGCAACCAAGAATAATGCAGCATTTTTGAGGTCAATGAACTCTGGAGGTTAACCAGGACTGCACCCGTTCAGGCTGGTTGTATACTCCAGTCTTACGGCCTGCAAATCTTTTTGCAGAATACTATTTTTATATTACATTATAGGTAAATATAAGACTAGGTGATCCAGTATGAAGAAAAATACTCATCCAGAATACAAACCAGTAGTTATTAAATGTGCCTGTGGCAATACCATTGAAACAAAATCAACTGTTGATGTAAAACATGTTGAAATATGCTCTGCCTGTCATCCTTTTTATTCAGGCAGGCAGAAACTGGTTGATACTGCAGGAAGAATAGAAAGATTCAAGAAGAAGTATAACATAAAAGAATAAGCTGTTGCAGCTGACTTACAGGAAGTTGAGCCGGTTATTTCCTGTGTTTGATATGAAGGAGCCGTAAAAGAATGAGCAACCAAAAGCCTTCAATAGGCGGCCAGGCTGTTATTGAAGGGGTGATGATAAGAAATAAAAATATATATTCCATTGCTGTAAGAAAAGACAACGGTGATATAGAGGTAATAAAAAGAGATATAAAAAGCCCTGCCAATGTATACAAAATACTGCGGTCCCCTTTTATCCGGGGGATTACTGCTCTTGTAGAAAACCTGGTGCTGGGAATAAAATCGCTTTTGTATTCAGCTGAAGCAGCTCTCCCTGAAGAAGAAACCAAAAAAAAGGGAAACAGGTCCAACCTTCTGGTGGTATTGGGGGTAATACCTGCTCTTCTGCTGGGAGTAGTACTGTTCATCATCCTTCCCAATTTTTCTGTTCACTTTCTGGGTATTATAGAAAAAGACCATCCTTTTTTATTTAACCTGGCTGCTGGATTTATCAGACTGAGTGTTTTTGTTGTTTATATCCTGGTTATATCATTCATTAAGGATATAAAAAGGACTTTTCAGTACCACGGTGCAGAGCATAAGTCCATATTCTGCTACGAATCCGGAAAACCGCTGGTAGTAGAAGAAGCATCCCAGTTCAAGACCCTGCATCCACGCTGTGGGACTTCCTTTCTGTTTTTTGTTTTTTTTATTACTATAGTTGTATTTCCTATGATTACAGTAGGAATCCGGTTAGTATACAGTGATTTTACAAATCTTTCACTGATTTACAGAAAAGCAATTACCATTTTTCTCCATATACTGGTGGCCCTGCCCATTATTGCTTCAATTTCTTACGAACTGTTAAAGCTTTCTGATAAATTAAAAAGCAGTATCCTGGTAAAGGCCCTCATTGCTCCGGGTCTGTTTCTGCAGAAAATTACCACAAGAGAGCCTGAAGGAGAACAGCTGGAAGTTGCACTTGAAGCAGTTAAGGCAGTGTTATAGTGTTTGTGTATGATAAAGTAGACATCAGGTGTATAAATGATACGACACCTGACTGAACAGGTAGACCTTTAAAATTACAAAATCCTGCCGTTTTTTAACCTCTCCCATTTATATACATACCCCTCTGTTAATATAATTCCTTTTATTTTCATAGTTAAGCTTTCCTTCCAGTATGGAAGCCCCGGTGCATGAAAAGATGTACCAAGCTGCGTATATGCATTTATCCTGTACAGCAGTATGGTAATTACACAAAAGTATACATTTCTTTCTTTATGCTGCATTACCCTGCATATTATTTTTTAACTCATTGATATTGTTATATTTATAATTTGCATTTATGTTTCTCCTGGCATATAATTTGCAATAATTTTAGGTACTTTGGTATGAGTATTTGAGGTACTTTGCCATGAGTATTAAAACGTATAATAGAGCCACAATTGACTCTAACAGTCTTAACCTATACCTGTCAAATATACAAAAAGACCAACTTTTAGATGCGCACGAAGAAAAAAAGCTTTCTCGAAGAATCAGGAGCGGAGATAATAAAGCCAGGGAAGAGCTGATTAACTCCAATCTCAGGCTGGTGGTGAAAATAGCTAGAGGATACTCCAGCAGGGATATGGATCTGCAGGACCTTATACAGGAAGGAAACCTGGGGTTGATAAAGGCTGCTGAAAAGTTTGATTTCAGAAGGAATGTACGCTTCAGTACATATGCCTCTTTCTGGATAAAACAGAGCATTACTCGTGCAATTACCAATAAAAGCAAGATGATAAGGCTTCCACACAGAAAAGAGGAAAAATTACGAAGAATAAATTATGCACACCAGAAACTGTCACAGGACTCAGGAACAAAACCTCATACCAGTGAGCTTTCTACTGAAACCAGTATAACCGAGAAGGAAATCAGAAACATACTAAGGCTGCCAGATAAAGTGGTGTCGATTGAAACCTCAGGTGTGGGATATGAATACAACCTGGAAAACACTATGGAAGACCCCAGATATAACCCCGATTTTTTGGTAATGAGAAATTACCTTAAGAGCAAGACCACAGAAATGATGAACATTCTATCAGAAAAGGAGAAGAAGGTCCTCCTGCTCCGATATTCATTTCTCAGTGGTCAGAAGTATACCCTGAAAGAAATCAGCAGAATGCTGGAAATTTCTCCGGAGACAGTAAGACAGACTGAGATGAAAGCATTAAAGAAAATCAGAGAACACTTTCACCACCTTAAAGAGTTTTTAAAAATATAAGATTTTTCTCCGGCAAATGATTTAACTGGAAGGGAATAATTTCAATAACCTCTCGAGATGGAGCGGTTCTGGTCCCTGCGGTACAGCTCGGAGTAGTAAAATCCCCTGTTTTTGAGGTTGTCCTTTATTTTCTGTGGAAATGGGATATACCGCCAGAATATGGCCCGTACATCACGGTGGAGTTTCTGCATTCCCTGAGACTCATAGGTCATCCATTGAATGTAGTCCTGGATGAAGCTTTCTTTGAGGTCTCCCTTTATTTTATTGGTTTGAATATAGTCATAGTAATGACCGGTGAGTCCTTCTTCCATCCAGTAGTGAAGTGCTTTTTCTTTGGCGATCTGCCATCGCATATCACCCAGAGCGTACAGTACAGCCTGTTTTAGATTACGCGGAAACATCGGCAGAGAGACTCTTCCCCTGCTTGTAGCCTTGTTCATCCTGTCAAATGGTTCCCAGCATATTCCATAATCACCATACGAAGGAACTATTATAAAGTATGGAAGAATTCTGTGCTCCTCCCGCTTAAATGTCCTTAGAAATATACCGGGGTCTATTCCCTCCAGTTCAGCCAGCACCTGAAGTAATTTTTTTTTGGTGCATACATCACGATTGGATTTGGGCATGTAAGCCTGGACAAGAAACGGAAAGTGATTTCCCTGCCTTCCTACAGTCATTTTAATCATCTGGCGCAGGCTGGAGAACTCCCCCTTGATTACCCTGGTGTCTATTTCAGCAGGTTCTTCAGCTCCCTTTTCCTTTATAGACGAGATTTCCTGGTCCAGAGATTCCAGGGTAGAGTATGCCCCCGAGATTTCCTTGTCTGATTTTAGCAGTTCTTTGGCAATATCCTGAATCTGCACCAGCGCTTTTTTTTGTTCCGGAGTATAGGGAGCAGCCATGTCTCCGTAGCCGGGCATTTTCTGGTGGTCCAAGATAAGGGAGAGACTGCTGGACAGGCTTTTTTCTACTGCCTGGTGCTGTTCCAGTTTTTGACGCAGGTTGGCCAGCTCCGCTTCTCTGGACCCCTGTTTGCGTTCCATTTTGCTTTTAAGGGCGGTCCTGGATTTCTTTTTATCCTTGAGGGTCTCATCAACTGCACTCTGCTTGATTTTTCCGTTTCCCACCATGGAAAGCCATTCGTCGACAAAGTATATTTCCTGGTCAGTGGAGGTCTCAGTGTTTAATTCAATTAGAATGTTTTTCTGGGTGTCGTTCAAGAAAGAAGGATTCAGGAGCCCATAGCGCAACAAGGCCTGTTTTTTTTCAGATGGAGCATCAAAGAAACCTTCCACCAGGCTGCCCACCATATTCCAGTATGCCGGAGTGAGTTTTTCTCTGTACATTGATTTTTCATCTTTTTCCTCTGCTTTGAAAAACTTGGAAAGGATTTCGTGGAGCTTTTTACCACAAGAGCCGGCCTGTTTTATAATTGACGAGTAAAGGGACTTATCAGATAAAAGCTTCTGGATATTAATTTTCTGCAGCTGGGTTTTGGGTACAGCTCTGGGTGGCGCCTCCGGTTTTTCCAGAAAAGATTCTTTTTCTTCTTCCTCGATCCCCAGAAGCTCTGCGATTTCGGGGTCAAGGTTTGTTTCTTGTTCTCCCAATTCTGACTCCGGCAGGCCTATTTTCTGGCTGGCTGCTTGTGAAGTTCGCCTTTTGGAGGTGAGGGGATTCGAACCCCTGGCCCCTTGAATGCCATTCAAGTACTCTCCCAGCTGAGCTACACCCCCATTTCTAACTCCATGATAAGTATATTAGGTGTGCCTGTCAAGACTAAAATATGGTTGACTTTTTAAAATAGTGATTTATTTTAAAGGGAGCCTGTAAATTAGAAGATATAGGGCTGAAAGATGAAAAATCAAAGGCAAAAAAAGAAAGCAGGCAAAAAGATCTACTGTGCAAATTGCTATTACTGTGTAGTGTTTAAAAAACCTATTGGCAACTCTGGGTTCTATGTACTGAGGGTCAGATGCAATAAAGGAATGTGGAAGAAAAAGTCGGGTGAGGAAAAAATCTACAAGTATTTTACTATTGCCCGCAGAACTCCCGGTGAATGCAGGTATTATGAGCCTATGGGGGAAGAGCAGGCATTCATAAAAGAGCTGAGAAAGAGTTTGCCGGTAAAAGATGAGATTTATTCATATTAGGTTTGTGTTTTGCTGCAGCAATTTCTGTATTAATGTGCGTGGTTTAACAGCCTAAACAAGAGCTATATATTTCTGGGAACCCGAAATGCGTTACATAATAAGAGGTTTTTTACTGACAGGAGCGTTCTTACTGGTCATGTCCTGTGCTACCAAACAACCGGTGCTGTACAAAGATGACAGGCCCCTGCATTTAAGTGAATATCAGAAAATGGCCCAGAAAAAATACGAAGAAGAAAGATTCAGGGAGGCAATTCCTATTTACAGGGCTGTAATAAAAAATTACCCTGAAAACTCCAGTGCGGTAGCCTGGGCCCATTACGAAATAGGATTTTGCTATTACAGGATGGAGAACTATGATCAGGCCATGGTATACTTCAGAAAGGTGGTAAACGAGTATAATGAGCCGGCTGCTACAAAATTAGCCGAGCATATGATGTCTAAGATTAGTGAAAAAAAGAACCAGAAATAGCATTGTAAAAATCATTGTCTTTATTGCAGCAATTGGACTGATACCTTTTTTGGCTTCTTCGCTGTTATCCTTTCCGGTGTTATTTTCTTCGTACACGGTAGTGCTCCCCACCATGGTTTCAGCAGTAGCAGGTTTCGGGCTTTTTCTGATGGTCTTTGCTTTGACCGGGCCTCCGGTGAAAAGTTACATACTGGAGCATGAGCTCTCTCACCTTATTTTTGCCCTGGCCAGCGGTATAAGGGTAAAAGAAGTTTCTTTGGGAAAATCCCGGGCTTATGTCAAGACTGACAGGGTTAATATTTTTGTAGCCCTTTTTCCCTATGCTTTTCCGCTGTACTCACTCTTTATTATTGGAATATACAGAATAGCAGGCCTGTTTTTTCAGAACAGCATTTTCAGGTTGTCAATTTTCTTTCTTTTCGGGCTCAGTGTGTGTTTTCATATTGTCTCTACTATCCATTATATTCAGCTGGATCAGCCCGACCTGCGCAGATACGGTTATTTTCCTTCGTTGGTCCTTATTTTTTTCTGGGAGATAGTGGTGCTGGCGGTAATGCTTTCATTTATGCTGGAAAAAATACAGTTGATACAGTTTTTCTTAACTTTTATAAAAGGAGGCATGGAGATATACAGTAATATGTACAGCATATTTATGAATGTACTATAAGCGGAGATTTACCTGTTATAGGTAGTAATTTTTCCTGCCCGCCCGGAATTTTTTCTTGACTTAGTAATTAACCATATTTATTATCACCAAATGGTTTGTGAAATTATAAACAATATTTTACACCTCTATGAAGGTTTATAAGATGCTGTCAGCTCCTTCTGTCTGCTCTCCCATTATTGTTCTGCAGAAGCTTCAGACATATAGATTTATAAAAAAACCGATATAATGCAAAGGAGGGTCACGTGGCTAAAAAAGTTGTTGAATATCCGGCAATATGGATTGCAGGTGCCTCCTGTTCAGGTTGTTCAGTCTCTCTGCTGAATGCGGTCAGCCCAAATATTGTCAATGTTCTGGTAGACCCGGTACTTCCGGGGAAGCATGTATCCTTGAAGTTTCATGCTACGGTTATGGC
>JBMCUI010000050.1:0-11487 GCA_048622675.1 Spirochaetota bacterium
CTCCCGGCAAAAATGACTGTTCCTATCGCAAATCATCACCGGGAAGCAGCTGATATTTCCTCAATGCAAGTACTGCACTGTAATATGGTGAAGGTTTCCAACCAGCTTTCGCACATCAGAGGGTTCAACACTTTTCCCTCAGAGCCGCCCTATGAGATTGCAGAACAGGCAGTTGAGCAGATGGGCCTGCTGGAGGAAGAAATTGATTCAATCATGACCAACTTCAGGTCACAGCTGGAAACTTTTACTGATATACTCAACCTCCCACAAGCTGACATCAAGGGATTTTTCAGGGCTGTTTCTTCTGCCAACAGAGAACTTGGGCAAATGTACCTGGAAAACCAGAAAACCCAAAAACAACTTGCAGAAAAGACCGCAATGCTGGACCAGCTGAACAAACTTTCCAGAGTTTTTTTAGAAGAAAAAAACCCTGAAGAGCTGCTCAAGGAGTGCTGTGAACTCCTGTTGAACTATTTTGGGTTCAATCAGGTTTGGATTGAGTACTATCTGGGGAGAGATAAATCAATACTGGTAAAATCCTACTTTCCCCGGCTCTATGCCAGTAATGGTAAAAAAATCAAATCACAGGAAATAGAGAAAACCTCCCGGGTGGTTGCCAGGGATACTGCAGTACCTGAAGAAGGAATGCTCTCTTACAATATACATCCAGAAAAAGGAGAACAAATCGGGAAAATTTATATCAGCTCCGACCTGCCGGTGGACCCGGAAGGTTTCAATCCATTTCTTGACGAGATTAACCTGGGTATGAAAAACCTGAAACTTCATCTGACCAACAGACTGAAAACAGAAAAGCTTAACATAGCAGTCAAGCAGGCTTCAGAAGAAAATGCAAAAACAAAGAGGCTCTCCCGCTTCAACAAGCTCATTCTGGAAAACTCACCTGTAGGCATTATTACCGTGGACGGGGAGGGAAGGATTCTGCAGTACAACAGAGAAGCCTGCAGAGTGCTTTCCCAGCAGGATTTGGGAAATAGAAAATTTTCAGACCTGGACATTTTTATAAGAAACAACCTCCAGGGTACCATTGATGAGCTGGTACAAAACAACCAGAGCCGGGATATAACAGCTGCTAAACACCAGAAGCGGCACTATCTCTACATAAAGTCTGCTCACATAGAGGGTACCCCCAACACCCTGGTACTGATAAGCGATATCACCAGAAGAAAAGAAAATGAGGAGGCCATAATTCAGAAAGAAAAGATGGCCACCCTGGGAGAACTGGCAGCAGGAATTGCCCACAATCTTCGAAGCCCTCTGGCAGTTATCAAAGGTATACCCGAACTCATCCTATCCAGAATAAAGGAAGGCAGCATCAGCATATACAGAAAACAGAAAGGCAAACAGGTACAGGACCAGGAAGTGGCGGATAACATGGATCTGGTGTCCAGGAGCATGGAAAAGGCCCTGGCCATAATCGACAGCATCATGGACTTCTCAAAAACAAGGCCTGCACAAAAGGAAAAAGTGGACGTGTACCATGTGGTAAACGAGGCATTCCTGCTGATGGAGCAGAGAATAAAAGAAAAAGAAGCCAGGTTTGAAAATGAGACCAGGGGCTGCTCTGTATACGGCAACAAGAACATGCTGATCCAGGTATTTGTTAACCTTCTGAACAACTCTATAGATGCAATTGAAAAACAGGGCAGTATAAAAGTTGCCTGCAGGCACAAAAACAAAAACCTGGTCATACATTTCACGGACGATGGTGCAGGAATCAGCGAATCAAACCGGGAGAAGATATTTGAGCCCTTTTTTACCACTTCGGGAAAGGCAAATGGTACCGGTATAGGCCTCAGCATTACCAGAAAAATCATAACCGCCCACGGAGGTACCATCAAGGCCTACCCCCGCGAAGGAGGTGGAACATTGATGGAAATTATAATCCCTGAAAAAGGAAACGGCCATGACCAGGGTATTGATAATAGAAGATGAGGAGTATTACAGGAAATTTCTTCTCCGGATTCTGGAAAAACTGTACTACTGCGAATGCGCCACTGACGGAAACCAGGCAAAACAAATGCTCCGGAACAATGGGTACGATGTGGCAATATACGACCTCCGGCTCCCTGGAACAGGTGGAAAAGAGCTCATCAGTTATACACGACAAAATATAGACCCTGATATAATCAATATCGTGATTACTGGATATGAGCAGGACTGGCCTCCGGTAGAAGCAACTGCAGAAGATGTGTTTTTCTACTTCAAGAAAGGCAACTTCGGTCCGGATGAGCTGTTGAAAGTGGTGGACAGTGCTGCCCGGTTCAGAGCCCTTAAGCTCAAAGAAAACTCTTATATAAAAAATCTAATGGCTCAGGAAAAAATTGCTTCCACCGGAAAGCTGGCCATGGGCATCGCTCATGAAATCAACAATCCTCTGCAGTGCATAATAGCAGTCATCGATTCATTCAGGGACAAGTTCCGCTCCAACAATCAACTCAGCCCTCTTTCCGGCGACCTGGAGCTGCTGGAAAAAGGGGCCGAGAGAATCAGGTGTGTGGTAAAAAATCTCCTGGACCTGTACCGAATAGACCACGAACGGGAGGGAGTTGATCTGCTGGGGAATGTTGTTCGAAGGGTAGTTTCATTTATCCACCCTATTGCCAAGGAGCAGGGAGCCAGAATCAAGGTGCACCCCGGAGTATGGGAAGAAAAAGTGTATATGCCTGAACACAGGTTTTTCTATATCATGTTGAACACCTGCATGGCCCTCCTGGACAACAACCATCAGCTTGTGGAAGTAAAATCAGACCTGAAAATCAATTCTGTCATTATGTATATAAGGACCCTCAAGAGAAAACATGCCCCGGGGCATAAAAAATCCGGCTTTTACGCATCCCTTAAGGACACCCTGAATATTGACCTGGTAAGAAAAATGCTGGAGCAGTGCAGCGGAAAGCTGGCCTTCCAGGAAAAACAAAAGGAGCAGGTAATAACAATGGTCTTTTCCCTGCAGAGAAAAAACAGAGAAAGCGATGTCTCCATCTGCCGCCTGTAAATTATGGAGCAGGATTTTGTTTTAGTTTTATTACTCGTAAGTCAACCCGAGGACCCACTATCATTTTGTACCAAATCTTTTAATTGTCCACTTTGCTAAGCTGAGTCGAAGCTTATACGTTAACTATATCTGATTGTACGCTACTTCACTTTGAAAGCGGCTTTTTCCAGGTATGATTTAAGAGATGCCCCTGTATAGGAGCAGGGGTTGTCTGCTATCTCCTCCGGGGTACCCAGAGCAATGACCCTCCCCCCCTCATCTCCTCCCTCCGGGCCCAGATCAATAATATAATCTGCATTTTTAATAACATCCAGGTTATGCTCTATAACCACCACAGTGTTCCCTTTGTCCACAAATTTCTGCAGCACCCCCAGAAGCTTCTTTACATCGTCAAAATGCAGTCCTGTAGTAGGCTCGTCCAGAATGTACATTGTTTTCCCGGTAGACCTTTTGGAAAGCTCCGAGGAAAGCTTTATCCTCTGGGCTTCACCACCGGAAAGGGTGGTGGCAGGCTGCCCCAGCTTTATATATCCCAGTCCCACCTTCTGGAGGGTGTTCAGCTTTCTCTTCACCTGGGGAATTCTGCTGAAAAAATTGCACCCCTGGTCAACACTCATATCAAGCACATCCGCTATATTTTTGTCCCTGTATTTTACTTCCAGGGTTTCTCTGTTGAAGCGTTTTCCCTTGCATACATCACAGGTTATGTAAATATCCGGCAGAAAGTTCATCTCAATACGGATGTTACCCTGCCCGCCGCAGTTTTCACACCTCCCTCCCTGCATATTAAAGGAAAACCTCCCTGGCTGGTATCCTCTGATTTTTGCCTCCGGAAGCGAGGAATAAAGCTCCCTGATGGGGGTGTAAACACCGGTATAGGTGGCAGGGCTGGACCTGGGGGTCCTGCCGATCGGCGACTGGTCTATATTTATTACCCGCTCCAGATACTCAACCCCATCGATTCTCTGATATTCTCCTTCTTTAATACTTGCCCTGTTCAGCCGGTTGGCCAGAGTAGTATACAGAACATCGTTTACCAGGCTGGACTTGCCCGACCCGGAAACTCCGGTAACTGCAATGAATGTTCCCAGGGGAAAGCTTACATTGATCTGTTTAAGGTTGTGCTCTTTTGCTCCTTTTACACTAAGAAACATGCCCGAGCCTCTCCTCCTTGAAGGTGGAATAGGAATAGTCATTTTTCTGTTCAGGTACTTTCCGGTAAGCGATCCGGGGTGGCCCTTTATTTGCCCGGGACTTCCCTGTGCCACTACCCTGCCTCCTCGTTCTCCGGCTCCCGGACCAAGGTCCACCACATGATCAGCGCTTAAAATAGTCTGTTCGTCATGCTCCACCACAATCAGAGTGTTTCCCAGGTCCCGGAGATGATAGAGAGTATTCAGAAGCCTCCGGTTGTCCCGCTGGTGAAGCCCCATGGTGGGCTCGTCCAGGATGTAAATTACCCCTACCAAGTGGGAGCCTATTTGGGTGGCCAGCCTGATCCTCTGCACCTCACCGCCGGAAAGAGTGGCTGCTTTGCGGTCCAGGGAAAGATACCCTACCCCTACATTCTGCAAAAACTGCAGGCGGGCCATTATCTCTTTTATTATCTTCGCGGAGACAACCTGGTCCCTTCCAGCAGGAGAAAAGTTTTTAAAAAAATCTATCTGTTTGTCTGCAGGCATCTCTGATATGTCCATAATGGACTTTCCAGCAACCTTGACCGAAAGGCTTTCTTTTTTCAGTCTTTTGCCCCCGCAGGCAGGGCAGGTTATTTCTTTCATAAACTCCTCCATCCACTCCCTTACTGCTTCCGAAGTGGTATCCCTGTAGCGTCTGGCCAGGTTCCTGACTATTCCCTCGAACCTGGAGCGGGACTCCCACCTGCCCTTGCCGTTGACACTTTTGTGGACAAAAAGAAGCTCCTCATCTGTACCGTACAGCAGCTTCCGGTAGACTTCTTCCGGCAGGTCCTGAATAGGAGTGTACGGGGAGATGCCGTAATGTCTGGAAAAAGCTTCGAAGGTATCTCTGGCCCAGCTGGAGCGAGGCTGAAAGGTAAGAATAGCCCCGTCCATGAATGAAAGTGTTTTGTCGGGGATAATCAGGTCGGGGTCGAACTCCAGCTTCAGCCCCAGCCCCGTGCACTGCGGGCATGCACCATAGGGACTGTTAAAAGAAAACATGTGGGGCTGTATTTCATGGTAGCTGATTCCACACCGAACGCAGGCCAGCTTTTTGGAAAAAAGCTCCTGTTTTCCTGACTGGCGCATCACCCCTACCAGAGTGTCGGTGACACCCAGTGCTGTTTCCAGTGATTCAGTGACCCTTTTTCTGTTTTCAGGCTTCAACACCAGCCGGTCAATAATAATATCAATATTGTGGCGTTTATGTTTGTCCAAGCTGATATCCCTGAGATTCTCAATCCTCATTATTTCCCCGTCCACCCTCATCCTTACAAACCCGCTTCTTGCTGCATCCTCAATCAGCTTTTTAAACTCTCCCTTCCTGCCTCTCACTACAGGTGCAAAAATTATCAGTCTTTCACCCTGTGGACAGGACATAACCCTGTCAACTATCTGGTCGATGCTCTGGGAGCTGATCTGGTTTCCGCAGTTGTAGCAGTAGGGTTTGCCGGTCCTGGCGAAAAGAAGCCTCAGGTAGTCGTGTATCTCGGTTATGGTCCCTACGGTGGACCGGGGATTCCTCCTGGCAGGTCTCTGTTCAATGCTTATGGCAGGGGACAGCCCCTCTATGTAATCCAGCTCCGGCTTCTCCATAAGTCCCAGGAACTGCCGGGCATAAGCTGACAGAGACTCCACATACCTTCTCTGACCCTCGGCATAAATGGTATCAAATGCCAGAGATGACTTCCCTGAACCGGAAACGCCGGTAATGACAATCAGCTTGTTTCGGGGAAGGTCCAGATCAATCGATTTCAGGTTATGGGCTTTTGCTCCCCGTATAACTATATACTCTTTAGCCATGTTATTTCCTGAGCCTTTTCAGCAGAAATACTCCCACACAGAAAAATACCATGTTTCCCATCCACCCTCCCGCCGCCGGAGGTATTTTCCCGGTGCTGCCGAAGGTGTAGCCTATCTCATTTATAAAGAAAAACATCAGCACCATTCCCAGGGTAAAACTGAAGCTGATGACCAGAGCATTCTTGAAAGCCATGCTACCCAGGCTCAATCCAATGATAATCACCAGAAACAAGGTCACAGAATTGGCAATCTTCCGGTGAAGCTTTGCAAGGGCCCCCTTGTAGTCAAGGCCCATCCTTCTAAGATTCTTTACATACCGGCAAGCCTCCCCCAGCCTCATGTCCTCAACGCTTCTGGTCTCTCTTCCAAAGTAACGGGGTGGGTCCTGAATGGTGGTGGTATAGGTCTCAAATATGCTCCTTTGCTGCAGCTTGCCCGAAGCATCGAAGTCACGCACCACTCCCTGATAAAATACCCACCTGCTGCCGTCCCATAGTGCCTTTTGTGCATCTATCCTGAGTTGTATCTCCCCCCGATCATTTTTCTGGATTATCATAATACCCTGCATCTGCTGTGATTCTGCTCTGTAGGTATCTATTTTATAGATAATATTATTCTGCCCGAACACGATAAGGTTATGCCTGTCTCTTATATGTCCTCCCGGAGTTTTCCTGCCGCTGAGTGCTGCATGGTACTGGTCTTTCCACCTGAAGCTGTTTACCACCACATAATCCTCAAACAGCAGCGATGATCCAGAGATCACAGCTCCCACCAGAATCAACGGAGTAATAATACGGTATACGCTGACCCCCGAGCTTCTTAAGGCCAGAAGCTCTCTGTCCCTGGACAGCCCGCTCATTGTATATACACTGGCAAACATGCACGAAGCAAGCAAAGTTTCCCTGGAAATAATTTCAGGAGCCTCCAGCAGGCGCATAATCAAAATCTGTATAAATGTGTATTCCTCTGAGGAGTCCATTCCCTGCAGGGTTCTCACAATAAAAGAAAGACCCATAATAAACACCACACATACCAGAAAAACCTTCAGGAACTGCCGGATCAGAAAAATGGAGTATGTTTTACCTGGAAAAACTCTCACACCCTGGCCTTTCTTATGAGGTTGTAAACTCCTGCTGCTACAAACAGAATATTTGGAAGCCATACTGCAAGGGCAGGATTGATTACCCCTGATTTTCCCATTCTTTCCAGTGTTAAAAGAAAGATGTAATAGAAGAATATGATCAGAACTCCTACACCTAGTCCCAGTCCTTTACCGCTTCTTCCCCTGGTAATGGCAAAGGGAGTGCCCAGAAACACAAAAAGGAGGCAGGCGAAAGGAATGGCAATTTTTTTGTGAAGCTCCACCATGTATACATTGTAGGACCTGCCCCGGGGCTCCATATCCTCCATCCTGGTCATAATTTCTGAAACACTCATGTCCCTGGGAGTTTTTACAATATTTTTCATCTGCTGGTCATTCATTTCAATATTCAGGTCCAGGGTACCGAATACGGTGCTGTCAAAGTTCTCCCCTTTGCCGTCTCCCGGCTCCAGTATGGTCCCTTTGGACAACCTCAGGGTCATATATGAGGGAGTTTCATCTTCTACCAGAAACCACCCCTTTCTGGCAGTTATGGTCTTTGCATACCGGCCTTCCTGGGACTCAAAAATGGTAACATTCAGGAGGTCACCGGTTTTATCATCGACCCTGTCTACCAGCAGAGTGAAATTGGAAGATATCTGGTTTATACTGTGCACATCTATCTGTACATCCGGCCTGGCTATGGTCAGCCTCTGGTACAGGGTGCGAAACTTAATATTTCCCACAGGAACAAGCCTGTCTGTAAGAAAAAAACTGAGCCCCCCTATGCATATTCCGGTTATATAGAGCGACAGGAAAATGGAGGTAAGCCTTATCCCGCTGGCCCTCATGGCGGTGATCTCATTGTCGTTTGACAGCCTGCTTACGGATATAAGAGCACCCATCAGGGTGGACATGGGCATAGTAACCGCCAGGGTAGGCGGAACAGAATAGAACACCAGCACCAGCAGATCAAACACGCTGGCATACCCCCGGGCCGCCAGCCGGACAAAACTCATAACCCTTTCCATCAAAAGGAGCATGGTAAAAAAGGCCATACTTCCCAGATAAGGAGGGAAAAATTCTCTAAGAATGTAGCCTTTCAGTATCTTCATTATCTAAGCGCCGATAAAATCAATTTTAACCGGTTTAAATACCTTTTCCATCCATTTTTCAATAGTTATATTGCATACAGCATCCCTACACAAAAGGCTCTAGAGCTATAATGATCGAAAACGCCGTTATACTGGCTGCAGGAACAGGAACCAGGCTCAAACCTCTAACAAATCATTCTCCCAAATGCCTTACTGAAGTAAACGGCATCCCCATTCTTTTCAATGCCCTGCAGAACCTTTACCACAACAATATAAAAAAAACCACCATTGTCACCGGTTACTTTTCCGAAACTATCCAGAACACCCTGGGCACCACGTACCGGGGAATGGAAATTCAATACAAATATAATAAAATTTATGAAAAAACAAATGACATATACTCCCTGTGGCTCGCCCGTGATGTAATGGAAAAGGGAGCTGTAATCCTGGAAGGAGATATATTTTTCAGGGCACATATTCTGAAAAAAGCACTGTGTACGAATAAGGGGAAGTCATATTATATCGGGGGCAAATACAATATGAAAGAAAATGAGGTGATGATTTATACCGATCCTCAACTCAGAATAAACGCCATTACAATACTGGAAAACGAAAGGGGGGAGTGCGGAAAATACACCTTTATGTCTGCTGGCATCCTGGTAGTCCAGTCCGATTACGGCAGGTATTTTTCGTGCTGGCTGGACGAGTTTGTACATCAAAATAAACTAAACATACTTTTTGACAGAGTACTGAGCGAACATGTGGCTGAGCTTCCCCTCTATGTATTTGAAATACCTCAGCATGAATGGGTGGAAATAGACACAGGTAGCGATTTAAGAGAAGCAGAAAGACTTTTTCCAGCTTCGAATATAAAATAAAGAGAGGCCTGCCTGTTACTCCGAATGCCATTGTTTTTTAGAGAAATTAATACATTGCAGCCGGGTTGTCTGCAATAAAATAATTTCCCGGCGCAATTGAAATCATTACTTTGAAATAGAGATGATTCACCAAGACATTTCCATCCTTCTCATCAACCCCTGGGTAACAGATTTTGCAGCCTACAACTACTGGGCAGAGCCTCTGGGGCTTCTGTATACTGCATCTATCCTCAAACAATCAGGAGCACACATCTTTTATATCAACTGCCTTCACAGCAAAAAAGCCGGCCCTTCTCCCAGGCCGGACGGACGCTCCAGGTACCGGAGGACTGTCATCCCCAAACCTCCCCAGATTTCTTTTGTCCCTCGAAACTACGCCCTGTATGGTATGACCCGCCAGGAGCTGCTCCAGGAGCTAAAAACCAGAGGCCGTCCCGACATTGTTCTGGTAGGCTCCACTATGACCTACTGGTATCCTGGGGTGTTCAGGACAGTACAAACAATTAAACAGTTCTACGGGCCGGATATACCGGTGGTGCTGGGAGGTATATATGCAAGGCTCTGTCCCGAACATGCAAAACAATACTCCGGAGCTGATTTTGTTTTTACCGATGACAGAGCCCGAAATCTATTAAAACTTATCGAAGAGGCCACCTCAAAACGGTTTCCCTCACCCCCGGCACCTGAGAGTTTTTCCGACTACCCTGCTCCTCT
This sequence comes from Spirochaetota bacterium, assembly GCA_048622675.1. GTDB lineage: Bacteria > Spirochaetota > B62-G9 > B62-G9 > DRHN01 > JBMCUI01. The sequence goes on from JBMCUI010000050.1 coordinate 9,768, forward strand.
TCACCAATTGGAAGGCAAAAAGGGCTTTATATCGGTTCTCACCAGAAAGGGTTGCCCTTTTTCCTGCACTTACTGTGCCTCCGGACTGCTGAATAAACATATTGCCGCAAGGTCCCGGTGGTCAGTGACAGACGAAATAGAAACATACTCTGCAATGCTGGGAGCGAAAAATGTGGCCTTCTACGATGACTCGCTGCTTTGGAACGCTCCTCAGCATATCATTCCCATTTTTGAGGAAATACTCAGAAGAGGCCTCAGACTGGACTTCCACCTGCCGAACGGTATACATTCAAAGTATATCTATCCGGAAGTGGCAGAAGCTATGTACAAAACAGGAGTAAAAACCATCCGTATAGGACTGGAAACCCTGGACAGACAGCTGCTGGAAAAAACAGGAGGCAAAATTACCAATGCAGATTTTCTGTGGTCTGTAAAAAACCTGGTGGAAGCCGGTTATAAAAGAGAAGAAATAGGCACCTATATTATGGCCGGCCTGCTTGGCCAGGCCCCCCGGGATGTTGAAAAGACCATTGATTTTGTTTACCGGGCAGGAGCCAGCCCATTTCTGGCACTTTTCTCCCCCATACCCGGTACCAGAATCTGGAAAGAGGTTGTGCGCTCCACCCCTTTTCCTGTCCGGCACGAACCCCTGTTTCACAACAACACTGTTTTTATACTGGGCAGTCCCAGCTACCCCCCTTCTGTTGTACAGCAGCTTAAAGACCGAGCAGCTGAACTCAGAAAAAGCCGACCGTTTTTACAAAGGTAGTTTTGCTGAAAAAGACTGACAGCCTCCATGTGGGTGAGGGGCAAGTCTAAAATCACACTGTGAACCTGAACAGAATCGATCAGCTGCACCTAGAGGTTCTGCAGGATAAGCTGTTTTCTTTTCTGCTCCTGAGGTGTTTTCTTCTCAAATCCACTGGCTTCCAGCAGCGGACCCAGGGCCACATACTTCACCACTGCGGGCTTCTCCACCTTGATGATAATGTCATCCCTTCTCCATCTTCTCCAGGACGGCTCCAGGGCATCGTACTCGCCGTATTTTTCCTGAAGACTCCCGGCCAGGGTAAGATAATCAATTTTTTTCTCATCAAAAACCAGGGTCAGTGAATAGAGTCTTTCATCATAAAATTGAAGGTACATAAAGGGTATTTCAGGTTTGACGGAGAAGGTAAGTATTTTTCTATCCTCAACAGGAAAAAACTCCACATCCCTGTTTCTGGGCACATGGATAAGATTGTTTTCTTCTGCCACTTCCAGGACCCTCTGCCTGGTCATCCCTATGTGAATGCCCATAAAACCCGGCTGCTGTGCCAAAACATCGGGAACATCAGCCAGGCAAAAGAAACCCACCAGTAAAAAACCAATAATTCTCATGCACTCCACCTTTACCAGGTACTATGAAAATATACTGCAGCCCAACCATTTTCAATGGCACAGGAAAACTTTTTCTTTACCATTATCGGAATAAATCAAAAGCTTTTTCCAATATTTTAATGCTGAAATTATTCCCCGGAACCGAATATACTTAAAATTTTGATGAAATTATCATATAATATATAGTGAGGAGAGTAAAAAATCTACAGTACTCAAGCAAAAACATTTTTTGATAAATACTAACAGCCCACAAATTATTTTGGTGATTACCATTGGAACCCGACTACTACAAAATCCTGGGCATTGACCGCTCTGCATCAAAACAGGAGATAACCAGGGC
>JBMCUI010000051.1:0-11014 GCA_048622675.1 Spirochaetota bacterium
GGTAGACACAGTCAAGACTGTCTCGGGGTACTGTGATGTAATTGTAATAAGACACCCGGTGGAAGGTGCTGCCAGGCTCGCATCAGAGGTCTCCGGTGTTCCGGTAATAAATGCCGGTGACGGTGCCAACCAGCACCCTACTCAAACCTTTCTGGACCTTTTTACCATGAGCGAGGTTTTTGATCAGTTTCCTCATGTTAAGGTGGGATTTCTGGGAGATTTGAAATACGGACGCACTGTTCACTCCCTGGCATATGCGCTTTCGCTTTTTGGTACTCCCATGTGGTTTATCTCCCCTGAGATTTTAAAAATGCCTCCTTATCTGATGGATGAGGTACAGGAAAACGGCTCTCAAACAACCCAGATTGGTACTCTGGAGGAAATAGGTGATGAGCTTGATGTACTTTACGTCACCAGGATACAGAAAGAAAGGTTCGGGGACATGCAGGAATATGAAAGGGTAGCAGGCTGTTACAGGATAAACAGAGCAATTGTAGAAAGCCTGGGCAGCCAGATTAAAATAATGCATCCCCTGCCCAGGGTGGATGAAATTGAGCAAGATGTTGACCTGATGGATAATGCCCTGTACTTTGCTCAGGCCCATAACGGTATACCGGTAAGGCAGGCAATCCTGGGCCTGGTACTGGGAGTTATTCCATAATGGGATATATAAGCTGGTACTATGCAGTACTACTGATTGATCAGGGGTAATTGCCATGAAGACCATTCGAGTACGAGTGATCAAAAACGGCACTGTAATTGACCATATACCAAACAACAAGGCCCTGAAGGTTATAGATATACTTGATCTTCAGGACCAGGGTATTCTAACCATTGGTGTGAGTTATTCCAGCCAGAAAATGGGAAAGAAGGACATAATAAAGGTTGAAAATAAGTATCTGGAAAAGGAAGAAACTGACAAGCTTTCTCTCATAGCACCTAATGCCACCATTAATATTATCAAAGACGGCGAGATTGTAGAAAAAAGAAAAATTGAACAGCCTCAGGAATATGTGAATGTTGTAAAATGTCTTAATCCCAACTGCATTACTGCCAAAACTCCTGCAATATCCAGGTTTAAAATTGTAAAAACATCTCCTATTGTTTTACGCTGCCATTATTGCGAAAGAATAATAAAATCTGGAGATGTTGAAATTTTATGACGGACAATGTAGAGTTTTTAAACCTGAAGCTGAAAAACCGCTCAGTGCTTCCTTCAGGTATACTGGGAGTGAGCATTTCTTCTCTCAAAAGGGTATACCATAATGGAGCAGGGGCTGTTACCACCAAGTCCATAGGTCCTTCCAGAAGAAAAGGACACCGCTCCCCGGTGGTCTACGACTGGGGAATGGGTCTGATCAATGCAGTGGGCCTGTCCAATCCGGGAGTGGAGGGTTTTGTCAAACAATACTCAAACCAGATGGTCGATTTTCCAGTTATTATTTCAGTATTTGGGGAAACCGAACAGGACTTCCCCATGCTGGCACAAAAAATTAGCCATCTGAAGTATGCTTTTCTGGAGCTGAACCTTTCCTGTCCAAACGTGGCAGATGAGTTTGGCAAACCTTTTGCCTTTTCTGCCCGGGTTACCGGAGGTATAGTAAAAAAGGTAAAGTATGCCACCGATAAGCCGGTGATTGTAAAATTAAGCCCCAATACCCCGGAGCTGATTGATGTTGCAAAAGAGGCCGCAAATGCGGGGGCGGATGCACTGTGCATTATGAATACTGCAGGCCCAGGCATGGTCATTGACACCTGCACTGCTGCTCCGGTGCTGGGAAACCTGACCGGCGGAGTATCAGGTGATGCTGTTCTGCCCATTACGGTAAAAAATGTATACCAGGTTTATAAACAGGTTCCAATTCCTATAATAGCTACCGGAGGTATCTCGGACCTGGATGGTGCTCTTCAGGTGCTGATGGCAGGAGCAAGTCTTTATGGAATCGGAAGTGCTGTGTATACCATGGGTATTGACATATTCCAAACTGTTTCCGATCAGCTGGAAGAATTTATGTACAACCATGGAGTAGCCGCCTCCGGGGAATTGATTGGACTAGCTCACCAGGGCAAAAAAATATATATGCCTTCCACCCTGAAGAAAAAACAGTCAACCCTGCATCAGTTTCAGGTGGCTGTGGTTGAACATACTTATCTTCCTCATCAGCAGTCCTTTTGCCGTGCAGGTGAAATAAAGACCATTTTTTTTAACCGCGAGCACTTGAAGGCTCCTGAACCGGGACAATTTTTTATGCTGTGGCTGCCGGGAGTTGACCAGAAGCCGTATTCTGTATCCTACCTGGATGACAGGATGATAGGTTTTTCATTTAACCGGAGGGGAGCTTTTTCAGATGCTTTGTTTGAACTTGCCCCGGGGGACCCGGTAGGCCTTCTGGGACCCCTTGGCAGAGGATTTGATATGCACCACTCCAGCTACCTTCTGGTGGGCGGTGGAGTGGGGCTTGCTCCACTGGTCTATGCTGCATCCCGGCTGGCTAAGGAGGGCAAAAAAACGGTGGTTCTGGCAGCCGGGGCGGCAAAAAAAGCTGTAGTGTGGGCAGAGAGGCTTATGGAAAGGCTGGGCATCCTGGGAGAAGTGAAGTTATTGTTCTGCACTGAAGATGGCTCTGTGGGTTACAAAGGGATTGCAACAGAGTACCTCCCCGGTGTCATCGACCGCGCAAAGCCACATTTTTCCCTGGTGTGCGGTCCGGAGAAGATGATTCTGGGTGCTATGAGTATATGTAAAAAAAAGCATATACCAGGGCAGGCCAGTATTGAAAGAATGATGAAATGTGGTATCGGCATTTGCGGAAGCTGCTGTGTGGACCATACCGGAGACCGGGTGTGTGTTGAAGGTCCGGTATTCAGCTATGATTATCTGGAAAAATTAAGTGAGTTCGGAAAATATACCAGGGATGAATCAGGCACCATTCAACTTATCGAATGAGCCTGGTAAGCCAAAACCTCGGGGTTACTTAAATGATAATTATTACTAATGTCAGGATTCCCAAACAGCATAAGCTGGTAAAGGCACAGGTGGTGGTAGAAAAAGGAAGGATTTCAGAGGTTTTAACGAATGGTGACCAGGTATCTGTTCCGCACCATGCAGAACGGATTGATGGGGAAGGGGGAGTGCTTCTGCCGGGCCTGGTTGACCCTCATGTGCATGTCCGTGAACCAGGACAGGCCTACAAGGAAGACTGGTCTTCCTGCTCCAGAGCTGCACTGAAGGGCGGGTTTGTCTCAATATTTGATATGCCCAACAACCCTCAGCCTGTTGCAGATTATGCTTCCCTGATACATAAAATGAACACAGCCCTGGAAAAAAGCTATGTAAATTTCGGACTTTATGCGGCCCTTACTGACAATAACCTGGATGTGGTATCCGAGCCGCCGCTCCAGGATGCTGTGTGCGGGATAAAGGTCTATCTGTCCCGTACCACCGGTGATATTGTGGTGCGGTCTGAAAACTCTCTGGAGGGAGTGTTCAGACAGGGAAAACCGGTGCTGGTGCATACCGGAGGGCAAGCAGGGCTGGAAAAAGTATTTTATTACTACCGAAAAGCCTCCCGGAGGTATGCATCACTCCCGCCTCTTTACCTCTGTCATACCAGTACCGCCCATGAGCTGAACCTCATAAGGAAGTGGAAAAAAGAGTTTCATTCAATAGTTGCAGAGGCTACCCCTCATCATCTGTTTCTGGAGAAAAGCACCTACAGGGGATACCCCGGAGTACAGCCTCCTCTGGCAGCCAGGAGCGATGTGGATGCGCTGTGGGAGGGAATATCCGATGGAACTATTGACCTGATTGGTACTGATCATGCTCCTCATACGGTAGAAGAAAAAACATCGGCTGATCCACCCTCCGGTTTCCCTGGCCTGGAAACAGCCCTTCCACTTATATTTGAGGCTTACAGGCAAAAAAGGCTTTTCCTTTACGATCTTATCCGGCTTACCTCCACCACAGCCGGAAAATTGTTTGGTCTGGGCCAGGGGGGAATTGCTGCCGGGGAAGCTGCTGATGGTGTACTGCTGAGAGAAGAAGAGTGCACCATAGGTGAACAACCCTATGAAACCAGGTGCGGATGGTCACCATTTTCCGGGTGGCGGGTAACTTCCAGACCTGTAATGACCATGGTAAATGGTATAATGGGCTTCCATAACGGCACGTTTTATAGACCCAAAATCAGGTACCTTTGTAAATAACAGTACTTCTCCTCAGGTGATTTTATACTGTTTGTATGGGGAGCATATTTGCATATATTTTAATTTCGTAAGACCAATGTAAAATAGTGATGGCCATGGAGCAGGTTATGCATCCTTATATTGAAAAATTGCAGAACCAGAGGGCAATGAAAAATTCGCTCCTCTGTTTTGGTATGGACCCGGTCATTGAGAGAATGAATATTGATATTTATAAAAACCTTGCAGACGAAATTTCAGGATACTTCTCCAGAATACTGGATGAGATAGTGGGACGTATAACAGCAGTAAAGTTGAACCTGGGTTTCTACCTGCAGTATGGCACCCGGGGGCTGGAGGCCATGGAAAAGCTGGCAAGGTATTCCAGGTCTCTTGATTTGCCTGTTGTGCTGGACGCTAAATCAGGTGATGTGGGAAGGACCTCAAAGGCCTATGCCAGGTTTGCATTTGAAGAACTAGAAGCAGATGCCGTTACGCTAAATCCGTATATGGGCTATGATTCCATGGAACCTTTTTTCAGCTATCCTGATAGGGGTTTCTATGTACTGGTTCTTACATCCAATCAGGGAGCAGATCTGCTTCAATTAAAAAAGCTGGAATCAGGACAGCACCTTTTTCAAGAGGCCCTTTCAGCTGTCATCCGGTGGAGCAGCAGGGTTGACTCGGTGGGGACAGTGATTGGGGCAACCCAGAAACAACTCCAGCAGTGTCTGACAGACCTGAGAGCTGTAAACTGCAGTATCCCTATCCTCATACCTGGAGTAGGCGCTCAGGGAGGCAGCTATACCCGGATAAACCGGATGCTTGAAAATGTCCGCTATGACAGGGGAGTTGTAAGGATTAACTCATCGTCTTCCATCAGTTATGCCCATGAGAAGTTTGTTTCGTTCAGCATTGAAGAAGCAGCCTACCTGGCAGTAGAGGAGACCCTTAAATCATAAAGAACAGGTTCAGGCACAGAATTTCCAGCAAGTATATTATAATATTGACAGAAACGGATAATCATACTATATTATCTGATAATGGAAATCATTACCATTTGATTTCATTGCAACGGAGAACTGTAAATATCAAGGGCTGCATTCTATAAAATTAATAAAAGGTGATACTATGAGAGTTGCCATTTCATCAGATAAAGGAAAGGTATCGGCACACTTCGGAAGGTGTCCCTATTTTACCATAGCTGATGTTGAAGGAGGTAGGATAACAGCTAAAAGAACAGTTGCCAATCCGGGGCATCAACCGGGGGCAATTCCAGAGTTTCTGCAAAAAGAAGGTGTAGGCTGTATTATAGCCGGTGGTATGGGAAGAAGGGCCCAGGAGCTTTTCAAGTCCGCTGGAATAAACGCTGTTCTGGGAGTTACAGGAAGTGTAGAAGAGGTGCTGAAGAGGTTTGCTGAAGGTAAACTTGAGGGTGGAACCAGCCTGTGCAGGCCAGGATCAGGCAAAGGATACGGGATGGATAAAGCAGAATGTGATCATCCGTAATGAAAATACAGGTGAATTAATGTCAATTATAAATGAAGAAAGGAGATGCTATGATTATCTGTATAACGTCTACAGGAGAAAGCCTGGACCATCAAGTAGACCCGCGGTTTGGAAGATGCCGGTATTTTATAATCTACAACACAGAATCAGATAATTTTGAGGCTATACCAAACTCCAATGCTTCAGCCGGAGGTGGAGCAGGTGTACAGTCAGGCCAGCTTATGGCAGAAAAAAACGTTGAGGCAGTGGTTACCGGTAATGTAGGCCCCAATGCCTTCCAGACACTGCATGCCGGAGGTATAGAGATATATACCGGTGCAGGCGGCACAGTAAAAGAAGCCATCGAAAATTACAAAAATGGCAGGCTCAGTAAAGCAGAAAGCCACAATGTTGGATCCAAGTTCGGTCTCAACTCATGAGCATACTGCTTAAAAAACGCCGGGAGCTGATTAAATAAAAGGGTTTCCAAAATGGTTATATCCGTGGCAAGTGGAAAGGGAGGTACCGGAAAAACAACGGTAGCTACCAGTCTGGCCCTGTGTCTGGACGAAGGGCATATTATGGACTGTGACGTAGAGGAGCCGGACTCGGGGCTTTTCATTAAGCCTGAAATTACCTTTACAAGACCTGTATATGTCCCTGTTCCGGAAATACAACAAAACAGGTGCAACCTATGCGGAAAATGCAGGGAGGTTTGTGCCTACAACGCCATAGCTGTACTGAACAGAGTGCTGGTTTTCAGTGAGTTATGCCACGGATGCGGAGCCTGTACTTATTTCTGCCCTCAGGATGCAATACTGGAAAAGAACAGGGAAATAGGGTCTATCGAAACAGGAAGAAGGAACTCCCTTAAGTTTACCCATGGTAAGCTTGGCATCGGCCAGGCAATGGCTCCTCCGTTGATCCGGGCTGTAAAAAAATATATACACAAACAAGAAACCACCATAATTGATGCACCGCCAGGCACTTCCTGTCCAGTAATTACTGCAGTAAGGGGCTCGGACTTCTGCCTGCTGGTAACCGAGCCGACTCCTTTTGGACTGTCCGACCTGGCATCAGCCGCTGAGGTATTGAAAAAGCTCCGGATTCCCTGCGGCGTAGTAGTAAACAGGTCGAATATAGGTGATGGTGAAGTGTACAAGTACTGTAAACAGGAAAAAATCCCGGTTTTACTGGAGATTCCTTTCAGCCGGGAGATCGGATATGCCTATTCCAGGGGCATACCAGTTGTAGAGGCCCTGCCGGAATACCGGAATGATTTTAAACATCTTCTCACTAAAATAGGGCAGATGGTGAAAAGTGATGTACAGGTAAGGGATTGATCGGCAGATACTGGAGTATGTAACTCTTCAGCATAAAATATTCGAAGTCGGGGTTTCAATGAAAGAAATAGTGGTAATCAGTGGAAAAGGAGGAACGGGCAAGACCGTGATTACCGGAGGGCTGGCCGGTGTAGTGGACAGGAAGATAATGGCTGACTGTGATGTAGATGCGGCCAATCTTCATATACTGCTGGAGCCTCAGATTGAAGAGGAAGGTTTGTTTAAGAGCGGATATACCGCGGTTATACACCCGGAAAAGTGCAGCAAATGTGGCCACTGCATCAAGGTATGCAGGTTTGACGCCATAGGGTCCGACTATACCATAGACCCGGTATACTGTGAAGGGTGTGGTTTCTGCAGCAAAGTTTGTCCCCAGGAAGCAATCAGTATGAATGAAAACCGCTCCGGAACATGGTTTGTATCCAATACCAGATACGGTACCCTGGTGCATGCCAGGCTGGGCATAGCAGAAGAAAACTCCGGCAAACTGGTTTCACTGGTCAAGCAAAAAGCTCGGAAAATAGCAGAACAGAAAAATATGGAGTGGATCATAGTAGACGGGGCACCAGGAATAGGCTGCCCGGTCATCTCCTCACTTTCAGGGGCGGATTTTGCTCTGGTGGTTACCGAACCTACAGTATCCGGAAGAAGTGATGCAGAAAGAGTAATAAATGTAGCAGCTCATTTTGGAATAGAAGTAAAAGTGGTAATAAACAAGTATGACCTCAATACGGATATGGCGGGGCAGATTGAACACTACTGCAGAGAACACAGCATTCAGGTGGCTGGAAGAATTGGGTTCGATGACACAGTGGTGAAGGCCATGGTTCAGAAAAAAACAATTATGGAGCACTCCAGTCCGGAGGTACAAAGATCAATTACCGAAATATGGAGTAAACTGAAGAAAGGGTAGCACTATGCCACAGGACCATACTGACCCAAAGCAAAAAAGTCTTCAGCAGGAGGCGATGCAGGAAAGGATTAGGAAAAACTTATCACGAATAAAATACAAGCTCCTGGTTCTAAGCGGAAAAGGGGGGGTGGGAAAAACTACCGTAGCAGTCAACCTGGGATGGGGAATTGCGTCCAGGGGGTATATGGTAGGCATTCTCGATGCTGATTTTCATGGACCAAACATTGCCAAAATGCTGGGTATTGATAAAAAGAGGCTGACAGGCACTGATTCCGGGATGGAGCCTGTACAGGTAACTTCCAATCTTAAAGCTGTAAGTCTGGCCCTTCTCCTGCAGGACCCTGACCAGGCGGTAATATGGCGCGGACCGATGAAAATGGGTGCTATAAAACAGCTTCTGGGGGAGGTCAACTGGGGGGACCTTGATTTGTTGATAGTGGATTCTCCGCCCGGTACCGGGGATGAGCCGTTGAGTGTATGCCAGATTATACCTGATCTGAACGGTGCGGTGGTGGTTACCACTCCTCAGGAGGTAGCTATTCTGGACTCAAGAAAAAGTGTAATGTTTGCCAGACAGCTGAAAGTACCGGTAGTAGGGATTATTGAAAACATGAGTGGTTTTATCTGTCCTCACTGTAAAAAAGAAATAAATCTGTTTGGTAAAGGAGGAGGGCAGAAGGCCTCCTCAGACCTGGGGGTCTCGTTCCTGGGGAATATACCGGTGGACCCCCAAATGGTTATACATGGGGATTCAGGAAACCCTTTTGTCCAGAACCAGCACAGGACCGAATCAGGTGATGCACTTGACCGAATTATAACCAGAGTCATAGATTACTTGTTAAAGTCATAAGGAGCATTACATCACAGCCACTTTTTATACCAGTAGAGGGCTCAAGATGCCAGGAAAAAATTTCAAATATATTCTTTCCCCCTTTTTCCCTTCTTCCTGAATAAGTTTCCAAGGCCCTGCCGCGCTAAATGCTGTTAAAAAGAAGTAAAGACTATTTTCATATTCTTCTGTTTAAATTATATTTGGTTAACTTCATGCTGGAATAAACAGGGATCAAAATTGATATTTTCCTACAGAGTGCAGGGCAGCTATTTTCTGAAGCATATACATGTTCCGGTTGAGCCCGGGAAGATAACACTTCTTACAGGAAAAGAAAACGTGCACTTCAGTGTGATCGGGGGGATACTATCAGGGCTTTTCCCGGTACAGGAAAAAGTTGACATTCCCCAGGTGGAGGAGCTGGTCAAATACTTTACCGGGGAGCTGTCCCTGGAGCAGGGGGAGGTGCCGGAGTATGCTTCGTATATAGGACCTGACCCGGAAAGGCACCTTCTTTTTTCCACAGTTGAAGAAGAAATTTACGCTCGAGCTGGAGAAACAGCTCCAAAAATGAATATACTGGCTCTATTCGGGCTTGATGAGGGTTTTCTCCGGCGCAAGATCTCCACCCTGTCGGGTGGAGAAAAAATGAAACTGGGACTGTGTCTGGTTTTCTGGCAGAGGGTCAACTGTCTGGTACTCCACGGGGTAGTCCCCTGGCTGGATGACAGCGGGAGAGCTTCACTGGTACGGATGCTTAAAAACAAAGCAGAGCAGGGGGCCAGTGTAGTGGTGCTGGAACAGGAAATAACATTATTACAGAAGTATTCGGATTACCTTGTTTATTTTGACGGGTCAGCGCTGGTCCCTTATACCAAACAGCAGCAGCTGTACAATCGGTTGATCACTAAAGCTTCAGATAAAATACTGACAGCCATAGCTGCTCAAGGCCGGCAAAAAGAGGTGTTCAGGTTTGATGGCGTCCAATTTGCTTATGAGCAGAACCGGTCAGGGGGGTTTTTACTGAAAGATGTTGATATTAGCCTGGATACGGGAGTGATATACGGTTTGATAGGGGAAAACGGCTCAGGTAAATCTACTCTGGCAAAGCTCATTTTGAGAATGGAAAAACCCTCCGGAGGTAAAATAAGCTTTCTGGACAAAAACCTGATGCAGGTACCAAGACACAAGTTGAAAAAATCCATCTGTTTTGTTGGCCAGTTTCCTGAGCAGTTCATAACATTAAGCAGTGTACGGCAGTACAAATATCAGGCTGGGAAATTATCAAACCCACTTTCTCTCCAGCTCCTGGATGAATATTTTCCCGAAGACCGAGAATATCCGGTCTCCACTCTTACTCCTCTGCAGATGAAGCTTCTTTCACTTTTTGCTTTTATTAATGAGCAGACAAACCTGGTGATTATTGATGAGCCCACCTGGGGTATTGATCCTGAGGGAAAACAGCTGCTGCTCCAGGCTGTTTACCGTATGGTAGATAGGCTGGGAAGCATCTGCCTGCTGGTAATAAGCCATGACCTGGATTTTATAGAAAAACTGGAAGCAGAAATACTCTGGTTGAGAAAGGGAAGTATAGCATACTACAGGAATATGGATACAGTAAAAAAAGACCCTTTGTTTAAAAAATATCGCAGTAATGAAAAATGGGAATACGAAAATGTACTTTTCTCAAAAGATTAACCGTTCCCTGGAAAATCTCCACCTACTGGTCAAAGCTCTCCTGCTTGTTTCAGGAGCTTCAATTTTTTTTGTGGTGTTTCCTTTCCTGTTAAAATACGGGTTATCCATGTACATAATTTTCTTCTTTTTCCTGCTGGTGTTCGGGGTAATGTTCAGGATAACTTCAGACAGAAGAAGCTTCAAAATTATTATGTGGTTGTGGGCCAGCGGAAGCCTCATATATCTTATTATTGCTTCTGTTCTTATAATGAAGAATATACAACCGCTTCCCTATATTCAGATGGGCAGGATTGAGATGATTTTGTATTACATAAGCTATCCACTCAGGGTACTGGGGATATTTTTTACCGGTCTTCTGTTTGCGCGTATAACCTCACCGGTAGAATTCCTCAGGTGGGGAGAAAATGGTCTGAAAATTGCCCTTGCTTACAGAGCATTTGAGTATTCCATTAATGCATTTGATACAAACAGGAAAGCCCTGGTAATACAGGGGCAATGGCCGGATTTTACAGAACGAGGTAAAGCTGTCACCACAGTGTACAAGGTCATTAAGAATGCTCC
>JBMCUI010000052.1:0-10963 GCA_048622675.1 Spirochaetota bacterium
GAATGGTCCTGAGACTGCCTGGAGCGAGCAAACTGCTGAAGGACATGTTCAGAATAAGGTTTTCCTACACCATGGCCCTGATGCTGGGGGGCGGGGTGGGGATTATTGAAGCTCTGAAAAACACAGAAGCAATATTTAAAAACAGTGTTTTTAAGCAAATAATCGGAAATGCAGCCGTGATGGTGGAGAAAGGCGAGAGTCTTTCCAGGGCCCTTTCTTCAAAGGTGGTATTTGATTCTTCAATATTGGGAATGATCCGGGCAGGTGAAATGACCGACAGAGTTCCCCAGGTCCTGGAAAAAATCGGTCATAATACCGAAATAGAGCTCGAAGAAAAGCTCAAGTCTCTCACCGCCCTGGTGGAACCGATAATTATCATAGTCCTGGGAATATTTGTTGGGTTCGTGGTACTGGCCGTCATGCTTCCCATCTTTCAGGTCAACCAGTTATTTCTATGAGGAGTCATTCATGGATGTACAATTTATCAAAATGCAGGGAGCAGGCAATGACTATGTATACCTGGACCTGGTAAAGCATACCTACAGTTTTGATTTTTCCAGGCTGGCACGGTGTATTTCCTCCCGCCATTACGGAGTTGGAGGTGACGGGCTGGTTCTTATCATGCCCTGCAGCCGGGCAGATTTTAAAATGAGGATGTTCAATGCAGACGGCTCCGAAGCGGAAATGTGCGGAAATGCCATCCGCTGTGTGGGCAAATACCTGTTCGACAAAGGCTACCTTGCAAAAGAGCAGTTTTCCATCGAAACCCTGGCAGGTGTAAAAGACCTGTGGATACAGGACAAGAATCCACAGGGGCTGGCGAGCAGGGTCAGGGTAGATATGGGGGAGCCGGTATTAAATGGAAAACACATACCGGTGAATATTGACGCCAGCCCGGTAAAGGGAGTTGATATCATGGGCTACACGGGGACTGCTGTAAGTATGGGAAACCCCCACCTGGTCATATTCCTGGACAGGATAGAACAGAGGCATGTACTTGAACACGGCCCCCGGCTGGAAACCCACCCTCTCTTTCCCAATAAGACCAATGTTGAGTTTGTGAGGATTAATGACAGACAGAACATTACCATGAGGGTATGGGAGAGAGGCGCAGGCGAGACCATGGCCTGCGGCACCGGGGCCTGTGCAGGAGTTGCAGCCGGGGTGCTCAACGGACTGGTTGACAGACAGGCAGCAGTCAACCTGCCGGGAGGGACCTTGACCATTGAGTGGAATGAGCAGAATAACAGGGTTTACTTGACCGGTCCTGCAGAAGAGGTGTTTAAAGGAGTATACTTTTACCACCAGAGCGGGCAGGCCCATCACCTTGATGCTTCTTCAGTCAACCCGCTTTTTGAATGACCATGCACACTGGCCGGCCTGTATCTGGGAAAATGAGTCTTTTTGAATGGCCTTGCTTTTGAACGACCCTGCGGGTCTTATTGATTATTCTGGTATAAAATATTAAGCCTCCAGAGAGGACTTGCCGGGAGCGTACTCCACCACCCTGTTTTTCCCGCTCTGCTTTGCCCTGTACATGGCCTCATCGGTTTTTTTCATCAGCTCATCCATGTCCACCGTATCTTCGGGAAGCGAAGCAATGCCTACAGAAAGGGTTACTTTTATCCTCCCGGTTTGATGGGGTATGCGTATTTCTTTGCCTGAAAAAAGCCCCATCAATCTATGGGCCAGGTTGGTGGCAAAATGCTTGTCGGTTTTGGGCAGAACGATGATGAACTCATCACCCCCGTATCTTGCTGGAATATCCGATGCCCGCACAGAAAGAATGATGCTTTTGGCCAGCTTCTTCAGTACTTCGTCCCCTACCTGGTGGCCGTAGTTATCATTTAATGTTTTAAAATCATCGATGTCCAGCATCATGCAGGAAAGCGACTCATCGTACCTCTTGGCACGTTCAACCTCCAGGCGCAGGGTCTCAGAAAAATGCCTGAAGTTGTAAAGCCCGGTCATAGAGTCCCTCATAGACAGGTCTTTGACCTTTTCAAACAGAATGGTATTGTGTATGGAAACAGCCAGAATGCGGGATATCCGGAGAATCCTTCCCACAAAATCGAACTTTTCCATACTTCCTGGCTCCGGGTCATTAACATTAAGCACCCCGATTACCCTGTCTGCAGAGACCAGGGGCACCACGCAGGCAACTTCCGAACGGTATTTCTGGCTTCCGGATTTTTTGAACCTGGTCTTGCTGAAGTTTTTCAAAAACTGGTGCTGTTTGGTTTTCAGCACCCTGTACATCACACTTTTCGTATCTAGGGGGACCACCATGTTGAAAGAAATGTTAGAGTGGTTGGATATAAACAGCCTGAACTCGTAATTGTCCTCATCCAGGATAAATATGGTAAAAAGCCTTGCCCCGAGGAAATCGGAAAGCTTCTCTCTTATAAAAGCTTTTTTTGATTCAGCATCCAGAAACTGGTTCAGCTCCCTGGAGAACTCCGCCTCCTGGGAAAGAAGCTCTTTCTGGTTGGAGGTCTCTTCGATCAAATTGACCAGTTTTTCACGGTTCTTCCGGAGCTGCTCCTCTTCTTCTTTGAGCCTGAAAATAGAACTAATTTTTGCAGCAAGGGTCCTCCTGTTAAACGGTTTTACGATAAAATCATTGGCACCGTATTCAATGGCCTTGACCAAGTCATCCTCCAGATGGGAGACGGATATAGCTATGACAGGAACATTATAGTGGACCCTGTGGTTCCTTATCCTATCACATACTTCAAATCCACTTGCAGAGCCCAGTTTGAGGTCCAGCAGCACCAGATGAATGTCATATTTCTCAAGGCAGGAAAAAACTTCCTGTTCATTGCTGGCCTGGTATATGTGGTAGCCCTCATTCTGGAGCATTTTGCTGAGTATATTTCTGGTGTCATAATCATCGTCGACTATGAGGAGGCTTCGTTCCATAGTATTAATTATAACCCCATTTATGAATTACAAAAAGTCCCTTATGCTGGTCCCGGAAACTGCCTTTTCTGAATACGACATAATATACGAAACAGCAGCATTCCCCATAACATTTGCCGCTGTTTCAATCTGATAAATCAAACTGCTGATTCCCAGGACCAGTGCATACCCTTCTGCAGGAAGCCTGACAATGTGGGAAAGTATTACAGATAAAATAACAATACTGCCCTGTCCAAGGCCATCCATTTTAAGTGTAGTCGCTGTAATAAGCAGGACAATTATCACCTGCAGGTACACGGAAAGGTCCAGTCCGTACACCTGGGAGACAAACATAACAGCAATTCCTGAAACTAAAGCGCTGCCCGAGAGGCTGAAGGTGGTACCCAGTCCTGCTGCAAAGGTAAACACCTCCCGGTCCGCCCCCAGGTTATGCTCCATATTTTCGGCCAGTACAGGGTAGGCTGTATACCGGTTTCCGAATACATACCCCAGCATACCTGCTGTGAGCAGTGCATGGATGAACTTGAAAGGGTTTATTCCGGTCAAAAAGTATACCAGAAGCGCTTGAACAATAAACACCTGAATAAATACTCCTGCTGCCACCACCAGCACCAGCTTGAGGTAGGGCATAAGGGCCTCCACAGTCATATCTCCCATTATGTACCCGATATATGCGGCCACCCCCAGAGGCAGAAACTCCAGTATGATCAAATTGAGTCTGTGGAGGGTATTGTCAATGCTGTTTACCAGCGCATGGAATTCCCTGGCTTCCTGTTTGGCCAGTATTATGGCAGCTGCCAGCAGAAACGCAACAAAAAGAACACCCAGCACCGCGTAGCCCGAGCGTAAAAACTCAAGAAGGCTTCCGGGTACAATCCCCAAAATAAACCGGGAGGTGCCCGGATATTGAATTACCGCCGGAGACTCAATCTGCTCAATGTCGGTGCCTATCCCCGGCTCAAGAACATCGCCCAGAACAACCCCGATAGTGGCTCCGATGGCACTCAAAAGAAGAAAGCAGCCCAGTGACTTGACCATTACCAGGAAAAGCCTGCGGTTCTGCCTTAAATACAGGGCGCTCCTGACTGCTGAAAATAAAAGCAGGGGCAGCACCATAAAACTCATAAGCTTGAAAAAAAGCATCCCAATCACCCGCAGGGGCTCCATAAAAATCGACTCCGGCCCAATATACGCCCCTACTGCAATTCCCACACCCGCTGCTGCCAGCATCTTTATCCAGACCTTCATTCCTGCTCCCTTAATTTTTTTGACATTATACTAATCAATGATTAGTATAATGTCAAGAAACTGAGCAGGCTGGAGCTTAGTTTTCCGCCCGCCCAGCTGGTTGTACATGCACCGCTCAATACCATACCGGAGGAAAAAATGAAGCTATCTCGTTTGATTACTGCTGTACCAGTGTTGGGAGCTTTTCTGCTGCTGTGTTCATGCGCATCCACCCAGTATAAACTCACGCCCCAGGGGAACCCCACCCGCAGTAAAACAGCCGAAAGAGTCACTGTTTCTGCCACGTTTCTCAGCGAAGACCAGGTTATCGCAAAGTACGGTGAAAAAAACAACCCCTTTTTATCTCCCCCATCCGCCTTCAGCCAGAAAAAGACCATGGTTTTTGAAGCCAAAGTTGAAAACCAATCGCCTGAACCGGTTTTTTTAAGACTAAGCAAAATAGAGCTCCAGTATGGGGGCAGGTATGAACAGCCGATAAACAGGTTCCATCTGAGCAATTTCTGGGAAATTCGGATACAAAAAAATGACAGGTACAGGTACTGGAATTACGGAAGGGTAAAAAATGTAATAAACAGGACCGTATTTGCGAATGAGGCATCAGTTACCCCTCGATCAGCAGCCAATGGGACGCTGGTATTTATGGGCAAGTTCCCTCAATACGGCCAGGCCGACTTGCATATACCAGTTTTTTTAAAAGGGGAATTGGTTCATACATTCAGGTTTCATTACCAATTTTAGAATTACGTGTTTTAGAATTAAACGTTGGATATTGTTAACCTGACGGTACAAAACCACCATATAAAACCCCCCTCATGAAAGAGGGGGGTTTAAATTACAGGTCTATTTTGTGATACTTAGAAGTCTATATCACACTTCAAGAAGAGTCCGCCGCCCAAGGGATCTGCTACAGTTCCTTCAGCAGCGCTGTTTGCCGGAGCAGCGTAGGTATATCCAGTTTCAGTTATCAGGTATCCGACAACCCACTTGCTTGCGCCAGGCTGATAGTAGGCGGAGATATCTGCACCCTGGAAGGTCTCAGCACCTTCAGCCATTGACAGACCGAGGCCTGCATCAAGCCCATACGCATCTGCAAGGGCAAGGTTTACATCAAACCCGAGCTGGTTCAGAGTATCGGTGTCATTTCCGTTGAGTGATACCCCGATGGTTGCCATGCTTACCGGTGCGCTTGCCCCAACGCCGTATGCCCAGGTCTCGTTCAGCACATCGTACATAAATCCGGCTGCTGCACTGGCCACGCCGAAATCAGCGCTGCCGTCAACGCCGAACTTGCCCTTGAACTCATGGTTATCGGCTACCATGTAGAACGCCTCAACCATGCCCGGTCCTACTTCGGGAACCGTCAGCAGTACTCCGTAGTCAACAGCAGGTGCTGCATCGGTACCGCCTGCATCCATGTTGAAGCCTACATCCAGCATTGCTGTATCGAAGTCCAGGTTGAAGTAGAACCCGTTTCCGGCAATGTTGCTTCTCACCAATGTTCTTTCATAGGCATGGCCGGAAACCTCGTACTTGCTGGAGTACAGGCTTGTATAACCAGCCTTACTGGTCAGACCAACGGGCAGGCCGGCAAAAGCCCCAACATCTGAAGTAAGATACGCTGCACCAACAGTCCAACTTCCGCCAGCAGTGCCCACAAACTCAAACATCACATCATTATACTCGTCTACAGTGAATGTTCCGTCAGCATAAAGGTTGCCGTAGGCGTTGTTCACCTGGGTGTGGTCAAAGGGAGTAATCCCGCCAAAGGTGAACTCACCGCTCCATCCGTCCTCAGCTGCGAAAGCTGGAACAGCAAACGCTACAAGTAAAAGTGCTGCCAAAATTGCTACTAATTTCTTCATTTTTAAAGTTCCTCCTCCAATGTGAGTGTATCATCAGGGTCAACGACCCCTTATCCAGGTATACCCCGAATAAATCTCTTACTTAAACATCTATCTTTGTTCGGCTTGCCAGGCCGTACATAAATCTGTAGCTTTCACCTCCTTTATCCAGGTTTCTCTGGTATATTCAGGTGCCTTCTCTGCACCCTTTTTACCTTCTTAAGTTTATTCCCTCCGGAATACGGTTAAAAGCTACAGAATTTTTTTACTACGTTATAACCATTTATTAAAAAATGCAAGAAAAAATTCCTAAATATTGCAAGAAAATACTATAAATTAATAATCCTTATAGATTATGTCTTTACCACCGCCAGCAACTTATATTAATAAACTAAAAAAGTTAATATTGTATTAAGATCCAATTAATATTTTCTACTCAAGTTCCAGTTCACTTAACAGGAAAGCTCCCCTCACACAGTATATAATAATATATGTAAATGCTTAAAAAGGCAACAATTAAAAATAGGGTACAGTCCGATTTGTATACATTATAGGACTACTTCAGTTTCGTCAATCAGAGCATAATTCTTTAGCCAATAATACGAATCCCATAAATTTATATAAATATCATATCATTTATCAAATTCTCTGTCAAGAAAAATAAAAAAAGCAAAACCGCTGTCCTGCAGGTCAACTCCAGAAACATTTAAAACCTCAGCCGCAGTCACCCTATTACGCTGGAAACAGTGCGCGTAAACTGCTCCACCTCCAGTGGTTTTTTAATAACCTCTATTACCTGGTTGGTTTTTTTCAGGCTTTCAAGCTCTTCAACTGCCCATCCTGTCATAACCATAATGGGAGTGGAGGTCTTTTCAGTTATCTTCTGTACAAGCCATTCACCTTCCAGTCCGGGCATATGGTAGTCCAGGACAATCAGGTCATAACCGTTGCTGTTCAGCATCTCCAGAAGCTCCTCTCCGCTCTCAGCCACCTGCACCTGGTAGCCCCTTTTTTCCAGCAGCCTTTTGCTGATAAGTCTTATATCGTCATGGTCATCCACCACTATCACTTTTTTTTCTGCTTCGCTCACCTGCCGGGAGCTGCCTTTACATAAATCATTCAATGTATACCACTGCGTCTCAGAGCAGTCAGCTCCCGACAGGCCGTCAGGAACATTATGCGGCACCTGTGCTCTGTTTTCCCCATCCGACCCGGACAGTGCTTTTTGCTTTTTTATTGGTACCAATACCATAAAGGTTGTTCCCTCGCCCGGCCTGGTATGCAGCCCCAGCCCTCCTCCGGTTTCTCTAACTATATCAGCGACAATGGAAAGCCCCACCCCCCTGCCCACTACCGGTCCGGTCTGCTTGGTGGTGAAGAAGGGCTCGAATATTTTGTTAATTAAATTAGTGTCCATGCCCGGACCGCTGTCGGTAACCCACAGGCACAGAAACGGACGCTGACTATTTCCAGGTGGAATAATTATCGGATTTTTCATCCTGAAAGCACAACTTTTCTGTACACCGATTTCTATAAAACCCCCTCTCCGGCCTATAGCATCTCTGGCATTGATAACCAGGTTAAAAAGTATCTGTACCACAGCAGTCTCATTAAAGGTATATAAAATTTTATCCTTAGTGTTATTTCGGTAGACCATTTTAATATGGGTGGGTATGATAGGAGTGATCAGTTTATGAAAGTCGGACAGGAGGTCCGAAACTCCAACCTGTTTAAGGGGAACATCAGAACCATTATAATAGGAATAAATCCGGTCTATAAGCTCCCGGGAGCGGGTTATCGCCTCTCTGGTATTGTACAGGTATTCTTTAGCCTTCCGGGGATCGTTTTCGTGGGCCGCCATGTATATATTTTCGCTCATAACAGTAAGCATATTGCTGAAATCATGAATAAATCCACAGGCAATCTGCCCCACCCTCTCCAACTTTCTGGACCGGAGAGTGCTTTCTTTGTTTTCCCATGTTTGCTGTTTATCATCTTTTGAAAGATCATATTCCACCATCCTCACCCCTTTTTTAAAAATGAACAGGCAAACAGTGCTGTGGCTGCCACAGCCGTATCAAAACATAGATATTGTACATATTGCAGGCAAATTTTCAACACTATAATACTCAGATCAGCTTAAATTTTTCTGTTTTTTGCTAAAAATTAGAACAAAATATCAATTATTATTCATTCTCTTATTTCAAATTGATAGGTATACATCTGGTTGTTTCTCTCCAGGTCAACATGTATCATTGAGTCGTCTTTGATATTCTCCCACAGCCTGTACATCTGGTCAACCTGATTTACCGGATGGCGGTTGACCCTTTTAACAATATCCCCGCTCCTTCCTCCCAGGTCGTACACGATACTGTCCCTGGGTACTCTCACCAGCCTGAGCCCTTCCATATTTCCGTCAACCATGTAAGGAGCAACAGCAATTCTGGTGAGGATTTCGTTGACCCTGTTGAACACCCTGTTCTCCACATCGCTTCTGCTTAACACCTTCCTCAACTGCCTGGAGCTGCCGGAGTCAGCGGTTTCTCCTTCCGGCTCCTGGGGTTGAGGCTGTGCTGTCTGCTGGCCGGGGCTGTTTTGTTTAGCCATCTCCCGATAGTACATGGGGAGCTCCACCATTTGTCCCTTTTCTTCAAGCAGAACAGAGTGCTTTTTTATTCTTACTATCCTTGCTCCCTCCAGTTCATCCCCTGCGCTGTATGCTTTGCTTCCCCTCTGGCCAGCTCTTCTGATAAGGGCAACTGAGTTTCCCTCCGAACGCAGCACTATCCCGTTCAGCTGGTATTTTCTCAACAGATACGAAGGAGAAGCCTCTGGGGCATTTGCGGGCGTTCTGGTGGTGGTTTTTCCCACCTCAATACCGAAAAGAGGAGAAGCAGCTATGGATGGATTGTAATAGCTCACCTGTGTGGGTACTGCTTCAAGGGCAGGGTCCCGCTGGAGATGGGTGGACGGCTCGTAGTTGATCAGCTGTTTTTGCAGCAGGCCGTCGATCAGTTTGGAAGCCTGAAAAAGCGCACCGACCCCGAGAACTACATACACCATTATAAAAATCTTCTTCAACATGGATCAGAAAAAACCCCTGAAATAAGATTTTTTATCCTTTACAACAGCCTGCTGGAAAAACAAGCGCTTCTCACTTACATTTTACCGCCAAATAATAAAATTTCAACAACAATACCACATGTAATATACGGGAGCATGGGAAATTTGTAGTCTTTTTTAACTTTTCCTGTAAGAATAAGCAGTACTCCTGTCACCACTCCCGCTCCGGAAGAAACTACCATAATCCTTACTACCTCCTCCACTCCAAAATAAAGGGCCACGCCCGGTATCACCAGAAAATCGCCCGCCCCCAGGGACATCTTCTTCTTAATAAACAGGACAATGACAAAGCTCAGGCCCACCAGTATCACTCCGGAGGCAAACCCGTACAGATAATGCACAGGAGGCGGCAGAAAGACCCCTCTGGCAGAAAGAAAAAGGGTCATAACCCCGCCTGCGTACACCAGCAGTATACCGGGCATTCCAATAAACCGGGCTTCCAGGTCCAGCAAGGCCAGGTACAAAAGAATAGTAAACAGGTAGGTGTATACAAAAAAGCCCGGGGTTAACCCGTATAAAAGGTATATGAAAACATAGCCCAGAGGGAGAAAAATTTCTACTGCCAGGTATTTTAAAGGTATCCTCCGCCCACAGAACCTGCACCTTCCACCCAGCACCAGGTAGCTTACCACCGGTATAAGGTCATAAGGTTTCAAGCGCCTATTGCAGGCATCACAGAATGAGGGGGGGCTGGCAATGGGAATATCCCTGGCTACCCTGTAGGAAAGGCTCCCGATGAAACTGGCAATGGACAACCCCACCAGGACCAGGTAAACCAGCACCCTGGGTTCCGGAGAAAATCCCCACGTGGTAATTCCTATTTTTCTCCCCCTTGTATAAGATAATTATAGGCATTTCTGAACACTCTATATCCCTGGCCTTTCTGAGGGTGCTGAAAGCCCTTGTTTTCCGCCTTCAGTCTGGTCCAGTCAGGGTACTGGTAAACACTCATCCCTGCTTCAGGGTGGGGCATAATTCCAAGCACCCTGCCGGAAGGGTCGCTTATTCCGGCAATGGCATTCTGTGAGGTGTTAGGATTATGATAAAAATCCTGTGCAGGCTCGCCTCTCTCATTGCAGTACCTCATGCACACATGCCCCTGTTGTTCCATAAGGTCCAGCATACCTGCGTCCCTGGCCAAAAACCTGCCCTCCCCGCTTCTCAATGGAAGCCTCAGGGATTCCATGCCCCGGGTAAAAATATTTTTACATTTTTTTTCTACTTTAAGGTTCACCCATCTGTCAATGAAGTAGCCTCCTGTGTTGGGAGCAAGGGTTGCCTGCTGTTCGCCATACCTCCACCTGCAGGCAGGGATAATGCCCAGACGCACCAATATCTGGAACCCATTGCATATTCCCAGTACCAGCCCGCCCCTGTGCACATATTCCATAAGAAGGTCATAGAGCTTCTTCCCACTTTGTGCTACAGAAAACCTTACTTTTGCTGCAAAAGCCACACCTGAACCCAGGTCGTCACCGAAGGTGAACCCTCCGGGAAATACCACCAGAGCATAGGCAGAAAACCCCTCCTCGCTTTCAAGTACATCGTTGAGATGCACCCTTCGGGCTTCAAATCCGGCTGCCCTGCATGCCTGAAGAGTCTCGTAATCGCAATTGATTCCATACCCGGTCAGTACCAGGGCTTTTGGATTATACAGGGGCATATAGGTATATCCTTGACAACCTGTGCATTATTTTCTCATTCCCAGTATTTCGTACAGGGGAGTCCTGTAGCGTTGGACAAGCTGCTCCACATCCAGCCTGGCTGCTGCATGGTTATTACTTTTAATAATTAATTTTCCATTTCCAGTGACCGTGCCGATCCTGCAC
>JBMCUI010000053.1:0-10902 GCA_048622675.1 Spirochaetota bacterium
GTTCTGGATAACAACTACAGAAAGCAGAAAGAAAGGGCTGTACTTAACCGAAGGCTGGAGGTAAGAAAAAGTGTGCTTCAGACCAGGCAGAAATGGATGGACAAAGCTTTTTCTAAAGCCTATCAGCGCCTGATAGACCAGCCCCTTTCCGAATACAGCGATTGCGTGAAAAGTTTGATCAGCAAGGTCTCCTCCAGCCAGGATGAACAGGTGGTTTTTGGGACCAAGGGGGAGGATGATTTTCTAAAAAATTTGATTGACGAGCTCAACAGGGAGAAGGGAGCAGGTTTCAGCCTTGCCCCGGAACGGGGTAATTTTTCCTGGGGCTTTACTTTGAGAAAAGGTAAAGTTGAAACAAACATGTCTATCAACAGCCTTTTCCGGTATAAACGAGATGATTTGGAACAAAAAGCCTGGGAGCTGCTCAATGCTGAGTGATGCCCGGTTCGACGGAAATACGGGATACGCATATTCTGTGGCAAGAGTACGGGCCATGGAGACAAGGCTGCTCAATGAGGGAGATATCAACACCCTTCTGTCAGCCTCTCCAGAACGGTTTTTTTCACATCTCATAGAAATTGCCGGTATAACCGGAAGCCACTCATCTTCACCGGATGTGGTCCTTCAGGAGCTGGAAGAGTCTTTTACAGCAACACTGTACACGGTAAAATCATTAATTCTGGAAGACGAGCCGAAAAGACTTGTTTCTTTGAAATACGATTATGAACTTTTGAAACTAATTGCCAGGGAACAAAAAGGATGGCAGGTTGAAGCTTCAGAGAATATATGGAAGCGTTCAAATTATGACTATGCTGTGCTGAAGGAACTCCTGGAAGCGGGGAAGGCCGGAGACACGGGTGAAGTGATGCTGAGAACATATCGGTCTATTATGGCAGAAGGGGAGCTTACCAGGCACCAGATCGATCGGAGCTGTGATTATGCGTATTATTCTGAGGCATTCAAACTTCTGCAGGACTATTCCAATCAATTCATTACTGAATATTTTATAAGGGAAGTAGATATTCGCAATATCCTGACAGCCCTTAGACTTAAAGCCAGAGAGGTAAACAGGGGCGAATACAGACAGAGATTTATTCCGTTCGGGAGTATAGATCTTTCCTACCTGCTGGAGAGTTTTGATTTAAATCTGGATGGATTTGCCCAGAGTATTGCATTTTCACCGTTTGCTAAATCATTGCTCAGAGTAGAAAAAAAAGAAAATCTTGAAGATCAGATAACCCAGCTTGAGGGAGTGCTGAAAGGCGAGCAGATAAAGTATCTAAAAGACAGCGTATTTATTACATTTGGTATAGAGCCGGTCCTGGCTTATCTTTTTTTAAAGGAAAGAGAGCTAATTGCACTTCGCACCATACTTAAAGGCAGAGAATCGGGACTGGGTGCAGAAGAAATCCAACCTTATGTGAGAGAGCTGTATGGCTAGTATAGCAGTTGTAGGAAAAAACAGAACCCTCCTGGGGTTTAAACCGTATGGGGTGGATGTATACTTTTATCAGGAAAAAGAAGATATAAGCGAGTGGTTCAGCTCAATAGTAAAAAAAGGTTATACCCTTATAATGGTCTCTGAGGCCGTCGCCGATGAGCTCAGCCAGGAGATTGATCAGCTGTGGCAAAAAGAGCTTCCGGTGATACTGACGATTAAAGGGTTGAAAGGACCCACCGGTACGTCTTTTGACCGTTTGAGGAAGCTTGTCATAAGAGCAATAGGTACTGATATATTCAGGGAGAGTTAACATGGATGGAGAGGGTAAAATCATAAGAGTTGCCGGACCACTGGTAGTGGCTACCGGAATGCCCCATGCAAAGATCTACGATGTAGTGCGGGTAAGCGAGCAAGAATTGATGGGAGAGATTATAGAAATGAGAGGCGATCGGGCTTCCATTCAGGTTTATGAAGAAACCGGAGGGCTGGGTGTAGGAGAACCGGTGTATCCCACTGGAAGGCCTCTCTCAGTAGAGCTGGGCCCGGGACTGATAGAATCTATTTACGATGGTGTACAGAGGCCTCTTGACATTATAAGGGAGCAGGTGGGAGACCGTATTACCAGGGGAGTAGACCTTCCTGCTCTTTCCAGAGAGAAGAAATGGGATTTTAAGCCCAGAGTAAACAAGGGTGATAAGGTAAGCGCAGGAGATATCCTTGGAGTTGTAAAAGAAACGGTTTTGATAGAGCACAAGATTATGGTGACGCCGGATGTTGCTGGAGAGGTGAAATCAATTGAAAAAGGAGAACATCTGGTAACAGATACCATTGCAGTGATCGAGACAGAGGAAGGGGAGCAGAAAGAGATTAATATGATAACCGAATGGCCGGTAAGAAAACCTCGTCCGGTCAGGCAGAGACTCGCACCTGATGAGCCTCTGGCTACAGGGCAGAGGGTAATTGATGCCTTTTTCCCTATAAGCAAGGGGGGCACTGCCTGCGTACCCGGACCATTTGGAAGCGGGAAGACGGTGGTCCAGCACCAGCTTGCTAAATGGGCTGATGCACAAATTGTCATCTACGTAGGATGCGGGGAGCGGGGAAACGAAATGACCGATGTACTCATGGAGTTCCCTGAACTCAAAGACCCCCGTACCGGAGAGCCTCTGATGAAAAGAACAGTGCTGCTGGCCAACACATCCAACATGCCGGTAGCTGCCAGAGAGGCATCAGTATACACCGGGATTACTATAGCCGAGTATTTCCGGGATATGGGCTATTCGGTAGCCCTGATGGCGGACTCTACCTCCAGATGGGCGGAGGCAATGAGGGAGATGTCGGGAAGACTGGAGGAAATGCCAGGTGAAGAAGGTTACCCGGCGTATATGGGGACCCGAATTGCAGAGTTTTACGAGAGGGCCGGTAAAACTGTATGCCTTGGGAATGATAACAGAGTGGGGGCCCTGAGTGTAGTGGGTGCTGTTTCTCCTCCTGGAGGAGACCTTTCAGACCCTGTGGTCCAGGCTACCCTGAGGGTGGTAAAGGTATTCTGGTCTCTTGAAGACAGGCTGGCATACAGAAGGCACTTTCCCGCTATCTACTGGCTTACCAGCTACTCATTGTATACCGACAACCTGAGGGATTACTTCACTGAAAACCTGGGAAAAAAATGGGTGGAAAATATTAATAAGTCCATGAGCATTCTTCAGCAGGAATCGGAACTACAGGAAATTGTCCGTCTGGTGGGACTGGAAGCCCTGTCCCCTGAAAACCGCCTGGTAATGGAAGTAGCCCGGTCTATCAGGGAGGACTTTCTGCACCAGAATGCTTTTGATGAGGTTGATACATTTACTTCCTACAATAAGATGGCAAGGATGCTCGAATTAATTATGTACTTCCATGACCTGGCAAAGGATGCACTTGAAAACAATGTGGACACCCTTGACATTGCATCACTGGAGGTGAGAGAAAAGATTTCCAGGTCCAGGTTTATTCCCGAGGACAAACTTGATCAATTTGATGATATAACAAAACAGATCGAAGAGAGCTTCGATCAATTGAAAAAGAAAGTGTTAACGGAGGCATAAATGATAAAGGAGTACAATACAGTTCGAGAGATCGTAGGCCCTCTTATGCTGGTCGGAGAGGTGGAAGGGGTAACTTACGAAGAACTGGTTGAGATAGAGTTGCCCGGTGGAGAGACCAGAAATGGAAGGGTCCTGGAGGTAAACGGAGATAAAGCTCTGGTCCAGTTGTTTGAAGGAACAATCGGTGTCAATGTCTATGACACTACAGTCAGGTTCAAAGGAAAAGGAATGGAGCTGGACGTCTCAGAAGATATAATGGGAAGAATATTTGATGGTCAGGGCCGGCCTGTTGACCAAGGCCCCAAGATTATTCCGGAAAAAAGACTTAACATAGGCTCAGCCCCCATTAATCCCTATGCCAGGGACTATCCCTCCGAGTTTATTCAGACCGGTATATCGACCATTGATGGACTGAATACTCTGGTCAGAGGCCAGAAGCTGCCCATCTTTTCAGGAACCGGTCTTCCTCATGCCCAGATGGCTGCCCAGATAGCCAGACAGGCAAAGGTACTGGCAACCGGTGAAGAATTTGCGGTGGTATTTGCCGCTATGGGAATAACATTTGAGGAAGCACAGTACTTTGTACAGGACTTTCAAAAGACCGGGGCTATAGAGAGGTCTGTGCTTTTTGTAAACCTGGCTTCCGACCCAGCTGTTGAGAGGATAGCCACTCCCAGGCTGGCTTTAACTGCAGCAGAGTATATGGCATTTGAAAAAGATATGCATGTGCTGGTTATACTGACAGATATGACCAACTACTGCGAGGCATTGAGGGAGGTGTCTGCAGCGCGCCAGGAAGTCCCTGGCAGACGAGGATATCCAGGGTACCTGTACACAGACCTGGCATCGATTTATGAGAGAGCGGGCAGAATACGGGATAAAAAAGGTTCTATTACCCAGATCCCTATTCTCTCCATGCCGGAGGATGATAAAACCCATCCCATTCCAGACCTTACCGGATATATTACTGAGGGCCAGCTGGTGCTCTCCAGGGCCACTCACCGGCGTGGAATTTATCCTCCTGTTGATGTGCTTCAATCACTTTCGCGTCTGAAAGACAAGGGAATCGGGGCCGGAAAAACCCGCAAAGACCATGCAGATGTGTTCAACCAGTTGTTTGCAGCTTATTCCAATGGTCTTGAAGCCAGAGAACTTGAAGTAATACTCGGTGAAGCTGCACTTTCTGAAACTGATAAAATATACTACCGTTTTGCAGAAACATTTGAGAAGAGGTACATTGCTCAGCAGCCCACCGAGGAGAGGAGTATTGAACAGACTCTTGATCTGGGCTGGGAGCTTCTTTCCACCTTGCCCACATCAGAATTGAAGAGGATAAGACCGGAGTTTATCGAAGAGTTTCTTGCCAAATATAAGAAAGAAAAAAAGCCGGAAGAAGAGAAAGCAGAAGAACAAAAAGAAAAAGAGGCGGAAGAGGTTTCCTGATCAACATGAATACCGGTTGATAGCCGGGGCAGGCCGCCTGCAGCGGCGAATCGTTACAAACTTACTTTGAAGCAAAAAAGGTCCAGGGGGAGGATGAATGAAACTGGATGTAAATCCAACCAGAATGGAGCTTCAGAGACTCAAACGAAGACTGGAGCTTGCCCAGAGGGGCCACAAACTCCTGAAGGACAAACAGGACGAACTGGTCAGAAATTTCCTTGATATTATCGATGAAACCAAAAATTTAAGGATCAAAGCTGACAAAGAAATACAGTCAGTATACCAGAGCTATTCAGTAGCGGAGGGGGTGGTGGGAGGAGCAGCTATGGAGAGCCTTTTTTCTGTACCCGGAGCACAAACACAGGTTACCTCTACCACCAGATCAGTTATGGCGCTGAAGATTCCCAAGTTTTCAGTGGTAATAAAGGGCGATCCATACGATTATGGTGATGCTGCAAGCTCTGTACTGGTGGACCGCAGTGTCAGGATGTATGGCAGCTTGCTTAAAACACTTCTTAAACTGGCAGAGCTTGAAAAGACCTCCATACTGCTGGCACAGGAGATAGAAAGAACCCGCAGAAGGGTCAATGCACTTGAATATGTGCTCATTCCCAATATAAAGGAAACGGTAAAGTATATAAGTATGAAGCTGGAAGAAAGGGAGAGGGAAAATCTCACCCGTATTATGAAGGTCAAGGCTATGATAGAAGAAAAGCGAGGTGCTTCATAAATTTTATCTGAATGCCGAAAAAAGCAGCAGTAAACACTGGCCACAACTTTTGATGTAAAAAAGCAAAACCTACCAGCAGTTATATAAAAAATATCACCAGGTTGGGGGGGAGGTGGTTACCACCTCCAGCCAGGGCCCATCCGGCACGTCCTTGAAGTCTACAAACTTCCAGCTTGTGTAATCGTTGTCTTCCATTCCCAGGTATTGGAAGCAGGCTGGAGATATATCCAGTCCTACCCCCCCGTTTCGTTTATTTTTGGGCCTTTTTTTGCCGAATACATATTCCCAGTCATCTACTTCAAATGGCCCCACATCCTCCCACTGAGCGTAGCATACCTTTCCCCGGTAGATGATCCTGATCCACCTGTTTTTACAGTAGGATATTGGAGTAAACACGTAACTGTGATTTATTTTTTTTGCCCAGGGGATAATTTCCAGCACCTGCTGTTTATGGTCCTGGTGCTGTATATCGTTATAGGGCAGGGCGCAGTAGAAGGGATTTTCTTCCGGGTAGAAGTCTGCCGGAAAGTATCCGTTTCTTTTATCAGGGTGGTCTACTCCACCGTAAGACTCTATCCAGTGTTCCGTCCATGCACTGGAGCCGTTGTCCAGTACCCCTGACCTGGTAACATCATGCTGTCCAATGTAAAAATAGGTGGTCTTTATGTCACGGTGAACATAATACTCTGGGACCCGTTTGTTGTCTTCTCCGGGCCCGGGTAGTTTTGATGGGGATTGAGAAGGTTTTTGCTGGGTTGTTTTTACCAAGCTCCTGCATGAAACTACCACCATAAGAACTGCCGCTACCATCAAGAAGTTCTGCACCAGGGTTCTTAGCATTCTTTTCCTCCCGCATTGTGAACTGTTCTTTACCTGCTTTCTGGAACTTTATCCAGAGATATTTGCATCAATAGTTTATGAGCTGAAATGCACCTTTTAGATAAAGGAAGGAGATACACGCGGATACACCAGAATATAATAGGTAAAATCATGCAGGCAAAGAATAATTTACCTGGACTTGTCTGACTATGTTTTTTCTCAATCAAACCAATAATTATTTTCCATAATCTGATACTCATTAATTGAAATAGGTCAATTTTCATTTGACCACAGAAGACATGCGCTTTATTGTAATTATTAAAATACTGGGAGGAGAAGGCGGAGTATTGATATTTTTAATATCCGAAGGTAACGTATAGATAACAGCTGAAAATACACCATAGATTAAGGGGGGTAAAAAAATGCCGGAGTTTGTGAATCCTTTCAGTGGTTTGGTACCTGAACGGAAGATGAACAAAGAGGAGTTGATTCGGGCTATACGGATGAACCTGGCTGCAGAACACGAGGCGGTGCATCAGTACATGGCCCATGCTCAGGCCACGGATGATGCTCTTGCCAGGAAGGTATTGATTGACATAGCCGATGAAGAGCGGGTGCATATAGGTGAATTCCAGAGGCTTCTTCAGATTTTAACAGGCGATGAAGAGAAAATGCTGGAAGAGGGAGCAAACGAGGTGGAAGAAATGATAGAGGAGATTAACAGTGATAAAGCTGGTAATTCAGCCTCTTCCAATGAAAAACCTGACAGTGATACAACCATAGGTGATTTGAAGTAGTTTGGGCAGAGGTTTCTGGCAGTCCAGAATCAATTTTATTAAAACCGAGGAGGTAGTGTATGGGCAACAAGTATATTGGCAGAGAGGATGCCCCTCTTGAGGAAAAGATATGGGAAATGCTGCAAAAAACTATGATTGAGTCTGCAAAAAGTGTTCTTTCAGGAAGGCGAATACTTCATGTAGAGGGGCCGTACGGTTTTGGGGTCAGCTCAGTGCATGTTGAAGACTATGAGGTTGAACCTGGGGTTATATCCAGCAGGTCTTTGCCCATGGTACATATTCATAAAAGCTTTTCTGTTCCCAAGAGGCAGCTTGCCGCATATGAGGACCAGGGAGTTATGCCTCCGGTAAAAGAAGCAGCTCAGACCGCCAGGGAGTGTGCTTTTATGGAAGATGGGCTGATATTTCATGGTAAAAAGGACCTGCCAGGGCTTTTACATACCAGGGGCGTGAACAAGATAAGTCTTTCCCCCTGGGAGCAGGTAGGAAACGCTGCTAACGATATTATTAAGTGCATCACCAAGCTTGACTCAATGGGGTTTCACGGGCCTTATTCACTGGCGCTGTCTCCGGAACGCTACAACATGCTGTACCGGATATATGAACGGGGTAGTATGAGCGAAATAGAACACCTCAAAAGTATTGTGAAAGAGGGAATATTCAAGGCCCCGGTACTGAAAAACGGGGGTGTCATGGTCTGTCCTGTGCCACACATGACCTCCATTACTCTGGGACAGGATATGCAGATTGGATTTATAGGGCCTACAGCAGACGAAATGGAGTTTTATATATCTGAGAGTATTGCCCTGAACCTGCAACTGCCCCAGGCTGTTTGTATACTGGAATAACTCAGGAAATGTTATGGTTCTGGGGGTATTTTACCATATCATTTTTTTAAGTGTGTTCTGAAGCACCCCTCCGTTGCGGTAATACTCCAGCTCAAACGGGGTGTCAATCCGGGCCCTCACTTTGAAGCTGAAAGAAGGTTTTTCCTGGGCTGGGTCATTGTGGACAGTTACTTTTAGTTCCTGGGCTGGAGTTTTCACCGGACCTATTGTGTACACTTCTTTTCCGCTTAAACCCAGGGTGGAGGCATTTTCTTTTTCCATGAACTGAAGGGGCAGCACCCCCATTCCCACCAGGTTGCTGCGGTGTATACGTTCAAAGCTTTCAGCTATCACTGCTTTTACTCCCAGAAGTGCTGTTCCTTTGGCAGCCCAGTCCCTGGAGCTTCCTGTTCCATATTCCCTGCTGGCGATGATTATCAGGGGGGTTTGGTCGCCCTGGTATTTCACGGCAGCATCGAATACAGAGGTTTCCTCTCCGGTGGGTAAATAGATAGTATACCCTCCTTCCAGGTATCCCACCAGTTTGTTCCTTATCCTGATGTTTGCGAAACTCCCTCTTGCCATCACCTGGTGGTTCCCTCTTCTGGCCCCGTAGGTATTGAAGTCTTCAGGTTCCACCCCCTGTTCCATAAGCCACCTGCCGGCAGGGCTTTGTTGGCTGATGGCACCTGCAGGGGATAGATGGTCAGTTGTGACAGTGTCTCCCAGCAACAGGAGAACACGGGCGTTCTCTATTTTTCCTTTACAAAGGGGGGCTTCTAAATCATCAAAGAAGGGAGGCTTCCGGATATAGGTGGAGCTGGCATTCCAGGAGTAGACCTTTCCAGAAGGTGCACTTAGCTGGTCCCACATCCGGTTTCCACAGAGCGCCCGGGAGTATTCCTCCTGATAAAGATCGGTGTGAAGATATGTATTTTGCAATGATTCGATTTCATCACTGGAAGGCCAGATATCATTCAGGTAAACCCCCTTTCCGTTTGGATCAAATCCCAGAGGCTGGCGGGAAAGGTCGATGTTCATGGTCCCGGCAATGGCATATGCCACCACCAGGGGAGGAGAAGCAAGATAGTTTGCCTTTACCAGGGAGTGAATCCGTCCTTCAAAGTTGCGGTTTGCTGAAACCACTGAAGCTACCACCAGGTTTTTTCCTTCAACTTCTTTTTTCACCAGGGGGCCGAGCTCTCCGCTGTTTCCGATACAGGTGGTGCACCCATAGCCCACCACGTGGAATCCAAGGGCTTCCAGGTATCCAAGCAGACCGGAGTTTCTGAGATATCTGGTTACTACTCTGGAGCCCGGTGCCAGACTGGTCTTAACATACCACACCGGCCGGACTCCCAGCTCGACTGCCTTTTTTGCCATCAGTGCGGCTGCAAATATAACCGATGGGTTGGAAGTATTGGTGCAGCTGGTTATGGCAGCTATTACCACGCTGCCGTGAGTAAGCTCAGCATGTTTACTTTGCTCTGGGCCTTCTGGGAAGCTGTCCTGATAAACATTATTTGTGTTATAGTTTACACTTCCAGCTTGTTTGTGTTCTACGGTTTTTGAGTGCTTTTGCGGGTGTTCTTTTTTAATCATTTCCGTAAACTTTGTTTTTGCTTTGTGTAAGGGAATATAATCATGAGGGCGTTTGGGCCCGGCTATACAGGGGGAGACCTCTCCCATATCCAGCTCCACTATCTGGTTGTACAAAGGTTGAGGTGAGTCTTTGCCCCTGAAAAGTCCCTGGGCTTTAGTGTACGCTTCTACCAGACTTACCTGCTGGTCTTCTCTGCCGGTAGTGGTCAGGTAGGAGAGGGTAGTCCGGTCCACCGGGAAAAAGGTGACAGTAGCACCATATTCAGGGCACATGTTCGATACAGTGGCCCTGTCCGCCAGGCTCAGTGTATCCACTCCCGGCCCAAAAACCTCTATCATCTTTCCTACCACCCCTTTTTTTCTAAGCAGTCTGGTTATGGTCAGCACCAGGTCTGTTGCAGTTGTACCCTCCGGGAGCCTGCCATCCAGTCTGAGTCCAATGACCTGGGGAAAGGGGATGTACACAGGCACTCCCAGCAGGGCTGCCTCGGCTTCTATTCCTCCTACTCCCCATCCCAGCACTCCCAGCCCGTTTATCATGGTGGTGTGGGAGTCAGTTCCAAGAAGAGTGTCGGGAAATGCCACCGGTTTATTATTTTGGTTGTCCGTGCGGACTACTTGTGCAAGATACTCCAGGTTTACCTGATGGATTATACCTGTACCTGGAGGAATCACCCGAAAATTACTGAAAGCATCAGAGCCCCATTTGAGAAAACGGTACCTTTCAGCGTTTCTCTCATACTCCAGCCGGGTATTGCATTCCGGTGCCCTGAGGGTACCGTAACAGTCCACCTGGATGGAGTGGTCAATTACCAGGTCTACCGGAATACAGGGGTTTATGGTATCCGGGTCCATGTTGTAACGGGCTACAGCATCTCTCATGGAGGCCAGGTCAACCACTGCCGGAACTCCGGTAAAGTCCTGCATGATGATTCGCGATGGCAGAAAAGGGATCTCTTTCCCGGGGTTGTTATGTTGAGTTTCTTTTCCGGACCGGCTGTTGTCCTTTGAATTATCAATTTCTTGCACCCATGGTCCCAGCAGCAGTATGTGTTCTTCCTTAATCAGACTGCCGTCTGCTTGTCTTAACATGGACTCCAGCAGCACTCTTATTAAGAAAGGCAGCCTGGAGATATCTATACTGTAGTGTTTTTCC
>JBMCUI010000054.1:0-10804 GCA_048622675.1 Spirochaetota bacterium
CCTCACTGCTCACCGATGCTTTCATAATATTTTCCTCGGTGATTTCATCTCCTTTCAGCTCCCCTGTCAAATACCCATGGTTCATAACCAGAACTCTGTTGCACACCCCGATTAACTCCAGCATGTCACTGGTGTATAGAATAACAACTACTCCATTTTTTGCAAGATCGCGAATCAGGTAATATATCTGCTGTTTGGTGGCAACATCCACTCCTTTGGTAGGCTCCAGCATCACTATAACCCCGGGCTGGAACACCAGCCATTTCCCCAGCACCAGTTTCTGAAGATTCCCTCCACTGAGGGTCTGGGCTTCCTGTTGAGGGGAACTGACTCTTATGGAAAGCTCCTGTATTATTTTATTCACCGCTTTTCTTTCTTCTTCTCTTCGTATAAACCCATTTTTCTTTCTCCAATCAACAGTTGTAGAGACCAGGTTGTCCAGAACCGGTAATATCGAAAAAACCCCTTCTTCATTTTTGTTTTCAGGGACTAAGGATATTCCATTTTTCTTGGCCTCGTATGGGCTTTTCACCTGGACTTCCTGGTGATGTACCCTTATCCTTATGTCCCTGCACCCACCCAGCCCGTACATTGATTTGAGCAGTTCTATCTGACCCTGTCCCTGAAGCCCCCCTATACCCAGCACTTCCCCACAGTATATTTTAAATGCTACTTTTTTTTCTGATTTTTCCATTATTCCTTCAAAAGAAAAAATCTCTTCTTTTTCAAAATCCTGACTCTTGGAGGGAAATATCTCTGTAAACTCTCTGCCTACCATAGAAATAATCAGCCTGTCTTTGTCAAAATTAGATGCTCCGTCAGTTACCACCTTCTCTCCATCCTTCATTACTGAAATGGTATCTGAGATATCCAGAACCTCCTCTATACGGTGTGAAATAAATATAATTCCCTTTCCCCTTTTTTTCAGGTCCCTGATTATATCGAAGAGCTCCCCCACTTCCACTCTGGAGAGGGCGGCAGTGGGCTCATCAAAAATTATTATTTCCGGGTTCTGAGCTAGCATCTTTGCTATCTCCACCATCTGGCGTTGGGCCATGGGAAGCGAGCCGACCAGCTCAGAAGGGTCGATATTCACTCTCAGTCCACTTAAAATTTTTTTGCTTTTATTTTTAATTTCTTCCCAGGCAATAAAGGGCCCTTTCTTTTTCGACCATATTCCCATGTAAATATTTTCTGCTGCCGACATCTCAGGAAGAAGGGACAGCTCCTGGTACACAATACCTACCCCCCCTTCCCTGGCCTGGGCATAATTTCTGAACCGGACTTCCCTGCCGTTAATAAGGATGTTACCCCTGTCCGGCTGATAAACTCCCCCCAGCATTTTCATAAGAGTACTCTTCCCAGCCCCGTTTTCTCCGACCAGGCCGTGAACCTCTCCTCCGTGGCAGGTAAAATCTACATTATTTACCGCTTTTATCCCGGGGAACGTTTTGACCATCCCCTTCCTTTCCAGAAGAGGAGTTTTTGTAGTTTTTCCCATAACCATACCTCTAAATATAAACAGGGGGAGGCGGCTCCTCCCCCGGTAAGTCTATATTACACTAGCGGGCAAACATCTTTTTTACCCTTTCTTCGGGCAGGCGGGAATTGCACCAGTAGCTGTCAGGAAGATCGGGTTTTACATACTCATCAAGCTCATCTTCAGTAATAGTAGGTATGGGTATCACCGTTTCTTTATCGTACGGTTCACCTGTAAGCGCCTTTAATGCCACTTCCATTGCTTTGGCGCTGCACCAGGTGGGCATACTGGTGGCAATAGAATCAAACTGCGGATACATCTCATTGGCTTTTTTCCATATCTTCAGAAACCCGTTGCCGTCTTCACCGGTGACAGGAGGCGGAACCCTATCCCTTTCCAGGTAGGTTTCCACTACAGCCTCTGACATGGCACCCCCCTGTGACCAGATGCCGTCAATCTTGGGATAGGAGGCAAGCAGGTTTTCCATGGCCCTTTTGGCCTTGGCATAATCCCAGTCTGCATAGACTGTATGGACAATGTTGATATCAGGGTACTTGTCAAATATACTCTTTGCCCCTTCGAATCTTTCAGCTGAAATGGCTGTGCCCTTCATACCGTTGAAAGCAATGATCTCACCCTTGTAGTCAAGCTCCTTTGACAGCCACCTTCCCTGTACCCGTCCGAACTCCTTCTGGTTTACAATAACATGTGCAGTAATATTGTCGGTATACACCAGGTTGTCGAAGTCCACCACTACGATACCTGCTGACATGGCTTTGTCCACCACCGGTACCAGGGCTTTGGGAGATGCGGCAGTAATCAGTATCGCGTCCACATCCTGTGCAATAAGGTCCTCGATGTCAGAAATCTGCTTGGAGACATCACCCTGTGCTTCAGTAACAACCAGCTTTTCCACCTGAGGGTTCTGCTCAGCTGCATACTCTGCTTCTGCTACCATCTGCACACGCCAGGAATTACCCAGGCTGAAATTGCTCAGGCCTATCACAAAGGGCCCTTCTTTCTCCTTGGGGGCTTCTTTTTTACCTTCAGCCATTAAAAATCCTGCCACAAAAACAAAAGCCAGACATACTACAAGAATTTTCTTAAACATTTTAAACCTCCTTTGGGTAATTTAACTTCTTATTTAAAAAACCTGCTGAACCATTACTACAGTATGATAGAGCAGGCTGAACATCTATTTTCAAATACTTTCTATATCGGGAAAAGCTACTGCCCTGCACGGTGCCCCCTCTCTGCCTTTAAACTTTAACGGCAGAGCACTGATAAGAAAATATCTGTTTTCAGGTAAAAGATGAAGATTTTTCAGATTTTCCACAATAGGTATCCCAGCTCCCAGTATTTGGTGATGTACCGGACTGGTTTCACTACCTACATAATCAACTGCCGTTGCATCGGTCATATAAGCCCTTATCTTTTTTTCAACAAGCCAGTCAACAAGTTTTTCAGAAGGTACAGGGTATAATTCATTGTATTTTTTTGTTTCAGCATACCGCTCTATCCCTGTTTCCAGAACGAATATTGCACCTTCTTCCAACTTGAAGCCTGAGTTTACTACATCTTCAATGGTAATCTCCTGGCCTTTAAGAGGGCTTTTAAACCTGAAAAGTTTTGCTTTTCCAAAAAATCTATCCAAAGGCAGCTCATCGATACATGGAACATTATCAAGAAAGTGTTTTGGAGCATCCACATGGGTTCCTGTATGTACAAGCATGCTGACTTTGGTGAGGTTGAACCCCTCCGAGTTCACTCTCCCAATCCACTGGAAAGCAGGTCTCTGGTTCTGCGGGTACACCAGCATGTCACTGGCAGTAGTGTAAGAAAGGTCAATAATTCTGGTGCTGCTCATTTCCACTGATCTCCTGTGTTAATTTTACATGTATTCAGCACCACCTCAGGTATAGATGGTCCCGGGGTGCAGCCTTTTATATACACTGTTCTTGGGTCATCTCTGTATTTCTTCGGAGCACAATCCCCTATTACGAAATACGGCCCCTGTTTTAAGTGCTGTTCAAAATGAACATCTCTGGCATTGAATCCTATCATAAAGGTTGGTTTTCCTGCATTCTGATTGATTTTCTGCCATATATTGTCCCTCTTCCAGAAAAGCGCAGGACCTATAAACCATGCAAAGCACCCCTCACACATCCCACCGAGTATGATATGACAAGGAAACCGGTTGTAAAGCACCCCTGTTGGCCTTTTTACCTGGATGGATATTTCTTCTATATTTTCCCCTGTTATCTGTATTTTATTTCTCTCTATTTCCCCTATCCCTTCAAAATAAGCAGTCTGTGAGAAAACAAGTTCATTTGAGTGTATACCCAGCAGACGTGCCCCTACCGAATCAACAGCTACCGGGTCATTCGAAGAAAGCAGAACCCCTAAAAAGCGCGGTTCATTGAGGTCTGGTCCCTCGCCTTCTCCTATAACAACCCCGTCTGCAAAACAGAGCTGTTCAGGCAAAGCCCGGTGAAGCTCTGCTACCAGTTTGGGCAGCCGGGTCTGATGGTACTGAAGCCGAAGGTCCTGTGAAATAAATCCAACCCAGTTTTTTACACAGCAGGTCACGGCCCCCAGACGGTGAGTTTTCAGCTTGGCAAAGTTTATAAGGAAGTCAGCTTCCGCAGCCTTCCTGGGTACAGACAGCTCTTCAAGCATATCACTTTGAAGCCTTATACTTACTCTTTCTGATTCATCATCAATATTCACTATTTCTCCACCTGACTCCCTTACAGCACCAGCCATCCCTGTAGACTCAAAGGCCTGGCGGGAGCCCATATAACTTGCCGGAGAATCCCCCACAAAAACCTTTTTCACACCTCTTTGTTTCAGCAGTTCTATTAAACCGGCAACCAATTGAGGTTCAGTGGTGATCCCTTTTGTTGCAGAAACACCCATAATTACATTGGGCTTGATAAAAACGGTACCGTTTTTCGGCACATAAACATTGCTTTTCTCAATATTCGTCAGTGACTGTGAAACCATTTCTTTAAAGTCAACCTTACGGTATACACCCTCTCTGGTCTTAACTACTGATACGAATGACTTTTTAGCCCTCATTGTTCCAACCTTTCGTTGCACACCTTGAAAAACCTGGATAAACGCTATACCTTATTTTATCACTTAAGAGATTTCCATATACATTTTTAAACAGTACAGATAATCATTACTGGTAAATTTAATGCACGTATCTTTTTGGTCAATGTTTAACCTCCAGTCATAATACCATGCGACTATATCCTGGGTTATTCGTACCCGATATTCCCGGGTTCAAAACAGCAACTTTGCATCATCTTTCTCTCAGTTTATAAGCACCCACAATGATTATAATGAGCAGTCCTTCAGCAATCATCCTGCCGGCTTCCGAGACATTCAGCATTATCAAAAGGGTAAATATAAATCGTACCCAGAAAGCACCGGCTACAGTTCCAATGATACTTCCCACTCCCTGAAAAAACTCTACTCCCCCCAAAACAGATGCAGCGATCGAGCCCATGGTATATATGTCGGTAAACCTTAAAGTGGGGGTGCCAAGATAACCAAGTAGCAGTATCCCTGCCAACGCTGATAAAAATCCGCATACAATATAGGATTGAATAAGAACACCATCGGAGTTAACCCCGGAGAGCCATGCCGCCCTGGGATTATTTCCAGTAGCATATATTTTACGTCCATATGTGGTTCTATGTAAAATAAATGCTGAAACTGCAGCAAGACCCAGCCATATGAACCCGGTCAAAGGAAAAAATTCTCCTACAATTTTTTTGCCGATGGCCTGAAGCGACCCAGGAACTGCTCCACCCAGCCGACCTCCACCAAATATATATACACTGCCAAAGAGCAT
Source organism: Spirochaetota bacterium (assembly GCA_048622675.1). Classification (GTDB taxonomy): domain Bacteria; phylum Spirochaetota; class B62-G9; order B62-G9; family DRHN01; genus JBMCUI01. The sequence continues at coordinate 5,346 of JBMCUI010000054.1, forward strand.
TGAGCTGGTGGCCAGAGTCATTATTATGGGGGATATCTTAATTTTTGCAACACCTATACCATTAATAGCTCCCACCAGTCCACCTACTGCCAGACAAAATAATACAATTGGTATTAGCCAATCCGGATGAGTGGCCATCAGATTTCCGCCGTACACAATGACAAAAAACATGGTATTTCCCACTGAAATATCCAGACCACCACTTAACATGACCACACCCTGACCAAGGGCAACGATACCAAGCAGAGAGGCTTCCAGAATAACTGTTTGCATACTGCTTTTGCCTACCGACCTGGGCATAATAATGCCCGATACAGCTAAAAAAAGAAATAGAGCAATATACACCAAGACTGTTCTCCCGCCCAATATTTCCTTTATTTTTAATATTGTCCAGTTCCCGGCCATAGTGACAATCCTTTATATACACCCCTGAAAGACATTAAGCTACCTTGTTATTGCATTCATTAAAGCAAAGGGGAGGCAGAAGTAAGTTCTGCTTCCCCTTTTTGCATTGCTCATCTTCCATACATTTCTTTTAATACATATCCGGGCAGTGATGTACTTACCCAGATAGTATCGGGTAAATCGGGCATAACAAATTTTTCTACAGTCTCATCTGTAATGGTGGGTGGAGCATACCATACAGTGCGCTCAACAGACTCACCCAGTAACACACCGATTAAAGCATTCAGACCATGTGTAGCAATCCAGGAAGGAAATGTTGGAGAAATACTGGAGAACCCCTCGTCTTTATGTTCTATCCAGAATTTGAAAAAACCGTTGTAGTCTTCACTGGAAATGGGTACCAGTGGAAGTCCTTTTTCCATAAGTACTTCTGCAGCAGCAAGGGACATCTGTCCACCGCAGCTCCATATACCATCAATATTTGGGTGTGCAGCCAGCAGGCTGGAAGCAACTCGCCTTCCTTCATCATATGCCCACTTGCCTGCACCCATACCTACAATTTTTATTCCTGGATATTTATCAAATACCGGTTTGGCTCCCCTGTCCCAGCGAGCTACATCAGCCCCGGCCCCTGGGACTCCTCTCAGTGCAATTATATTACCCCTGGGTCTTCCGTATTTTTCTTTTAATTTTTCTACGAGCCATTCCGCTCCAGCCCTGCCGAATTCCGTGCCTTTGGTCATTCTCAGTGCCGTGTATTTTTTACCATCATACTGAGTCAGAACTACCACAACAGGAAATCCCTGTTCATAAAGGGAGTTGATAATGGGGATTTGAGCAGTCGGTGAAACCGTGGAGATAACAAGACCGTCTATCCCTTTTGCACGCAGGTCCTCAATATCAGAGATCTGTTTTGATACATTGAACTGTGCCTGTGTAACATACACCCTGTCTATAAGGTGTCCGTACCGGTGTTCAGCAACCCATTTAAATGCATCTATACACTGTATATCCCAGGAAATTCCACCCCCATGAAATGCAAACCCAATTTTATACGGAGGGTCTTTTTTATACTTGCCCATGGGTGTGAACTCCGAAAGTTCATCCCCTGAAGCGGCTAAAGCTACAAACCCTAATAAAAGAACCATTATAAAACTTACCATTATTTTACCTTTCATTGTTGCCCCCTTTATCATAAGATATTTTTTAACTCCTTAAGATACTGTATAATTTATGCATCTGTATGGTTAACTCTCACCCCCCTTCTGTCAATAGAGCTGCTTCTGCTTCCCTTCTTCTTGCTCTCAGCTGAGAGAAACCAACTACAAAAATCAGGATAAGTCCGCGGAGAACCTGCTGCCAGTATATATCGATATTTACCAGGTTGAAAATATTGCCCAGCATAGTAAGGATAATAATACCGATAACTGTACCCTCTATACCTCCTCTCCCTCCGGTAAGAGCTGTACCTCCCAGTACCGCTCCGGTTATTGAGTCCATCTGAAACGGCGTACCCACAGCAGGGTCCCCGCAGCATATTCTGGCCGTCATGTATAAGCCTGCCAAAGAAGCAAAAAATCCACTAATTACGTAGGTTCCCATCAGAACTGCATGAGTGTTGATTCCTGCAAGTCCGGCTGCGTCAGCATTACCCCCAACTGCATACAAATGCCTGCCGTACCGACTTTTTCTCAACACCACCATCCCCATGGCTGCGATTGAAACAAATATAACAAATGGTGTAATCGGAAAAACGCCGGTTTTTTTCATCATGAAATTAACGTATTCAATCGGTATCTGCCCGCCGGGATAGGGTCTTATATACAGAGCTGCTCCATTGGTGATAACGGTTGTTCCAAGGGTCATTAAAAATGGGTTTATTCTAAGCTTTGTTACACCCACACCGTTAAAAAGCCCTACGGTCATCCCAGCAGCAATGGTCAGGCAAATTCCCATTACCATGCTTTTAGACATGGCAACCGATGCAACTGCTGTAGAGAGTGAAAGTACCGCGCCTACTGATAAATCAATGCCAGCACCCAGCAAAACAAAAGTCTGACCAGCACTCACTGCCAGAAGTGGTACCGACCTCAGTAAAATACTGGACAGGTTACGTGCCCCCCTGAACTGGGGCAGTGCTATTATGAGTATTATGACTGTTACTAATAATCCAAGGTAAAGCCCTATTGGAGAATGAGTACGTAATCCAAACCATGGAGGCCTCTTAAATAATCCACCCATCATACCTTCCCACACTGATTATTTTATTAGACTAGCTTGCTTCATACTGATGTGCTGGTCTCCCTACTGCTGCCTTCATTATTTTTTCTTCTGTCGCACTTTTTGACTCAAACTCTCCTGAAATTTTCCCCTGATACATCACCAGAATCCGGTCACATAACCCAAGAAGCTCCAGCATATCGCTGGTAACTAAAATTACCCCCAGTCCCAATTTTTCAGCCATATCATGTATCAGCTTGTACAATTCTGCCTTTGTACCTACATCAATACCCAGAGTAGGCTCAATGAAAAGAATAATTTTTGGCTTAGCAATAATCCATTTTCCAATTATAATTTTCTGCTGGTTGCCGCCGCTGAGGAATTTTACAAGTTTTTTAAATGTGGGGGTCTGAATACGTAAATCTTCTATGATCCTTCCTACTTCCGATTTTTCCTCCTTGATATTGATCACACCCAGATACTGACGCTTATTCAAAGTCGGTAAACATAGATTCTGTTCTACATTTAAAAGAGGGCAGAGTCCCTCCTCACCACGTTTATCTGTTATCAATGCCATTCCATATGATATTGACTCAGCAGGAGTTTTAATATTTACTTTCTCCCCCTCTATCTCTATCCAGCCGTTGTGCGGGGGCAGGACTCCAAAAATTGCTTTTAAAAGAATATCCTGGCCCTGGCCTTTTAAACCAGCTATACCTAATATTTCTCCTCTGTGCAAATCGAAGCTTACATCATACAATTCAGTATTTCTTTCAACATGATGGACAGACAGTATTTTTTCCATCTTCTTCCTGGTCGATTTTTGCGGAAACATATCACCCAATTGCCTGCCGATCATCATCCGAATCAGACTATCTTCATCCGTATCCCCAACAACTTTTGTATCAATTTTTCTTCCGTCTTTGAGCACTGTCACTCTATCAGCAATCTGAAATATTTCTTCCAGTCTGTGTGAAATATAAATAACGGTGGTACCCTTGCGTTTTAATTCCTGCAGAGCTTTAAAAAAGTCTGCTGTTTCTTTTCTACCAAGAGGAGCAGTAGGTTCATCTACAATTAAAATATCAGGATTGGAAACCAAAGATTTGGCTATCTGTACCAACTTTTGTTGTGTGGCATCAAGATTAACCACAAGCTCATTGGTATTTAGAGCTGCATTAATCATTGACAATGCCTGTCCAGCATTTCTTCGTACAACTTTTGACCTTACAAGCCCTATACTGTTGCAGGTTTCCTGACCCAGCAAGATATTTTCTGCAACCGACATATACGGCACCAGAACAAGCTCCTGATGGACCGCATTTATTCCTGCTTTCTGTGCATCATTCGGCGTTTTAAAAGCAACTTCTTCACCTTTTAAATAAATTTTCCCTGAATCCGGGTTGAACACACCCCCCAAAAGTTTTATCAAAGTAGACTTCCCTGCACCATTCTCTCCAACCAGGGCGTGAATTTCACCCTTGGTGCACGAAATACTTACATTATCCAGAGCTTTTACTCCCGGAAATTGCTTGCTTACCGATTCAGTGCTGATAATCTCAGTATTATTCATTGTTCTTTTTTATTCTTTCTCCAATTATGCCGAATATAAAGGCTTCATAATAAAAATTATTTTCTCTTCAAACAGACTAAACACTAATTTATTCTACTTAGGAAAAATCTATTGTCAAGAAATTTTTTCTATTTTGAGCCAGTTTTCCTTTTAATCGTGGAAATTTTTTTATTGACAATACCACAATTGTAGTATAAGGTATTGTATTGATAATACCATACTCAGGCAAAATAACTATGTATTTAACGTTCCCCTACCCTGAAATTTACCCTGTAGATATTCCTGATAAGAACATTACAGCATTTCTTAAACCAAAAGAAACTGAACATACAGAAAAATCCGAAGAAGAAGTGATAAAAGATGGGCTGAGAAATCCTATAGGCAGCCCTCCAATCAGCCAAATTGTTAAAAAGGGACAGAAAATTTTAATTTTGGTAGATGATTATACCCGGTCAACTCCGACAAATACAATCTTACCACAAGTAATAAACAAACTGAGAGCAGCAGGAATATCCCATAATAATATTACCTTGCTGATTGCCTCCGGAACTCACCGGAAAATGACTCTTCAGGAAAAAATAAAAAAATATGGCAGCAGTATAGTTACCAATTATCCAATAAAGGACCACCTGTGGAATAACGCCCGGGAAATCGTACAGCTGCCAAAAACCAGAAACGGAACTGAAATATGGGTAAATAAAGCTCTATTGAATGCTGACTTCATTATAGGCGTGGGGCATATCGTGCCCCACCGTGTTTCTGGATTTTCAGGTGGATGCAAAATTGTTCAGCCCGGTGTGTGTGGAGCTGTCACCACTGGACAGACCCACTGGTTAAGTGCTCTTTTCGATGGTCCGGAAATTATGGGAAAAATTGATAATCCAGTCAGAGAAGAAATCAACGAAGTGGGTATAAAAGCAGGACTGAAGTTCATTGTAAATCCTGTACTGGACGGCGAAGGACATATGGTACATTGCTTATGCGGGGCCCCTGTGGAGGCACACAGGGAAGGCTGCAGAAGAGCGATGGAAGTATTTGGAGCCCACCTCTCAGAAAAAGCAGATATAGTTATTGCTGATTCTTATCCGGCAGATATGGAGTTATGGCAGGCATCAAAAGGAATTTACTCGGCAGATCTGGCCCTTAAACCGGGCGGTGTAATAATGTTAGTCACTCCTTGTCCGGAGGGCATCTCATCGGAGCATCCAAAAATAATGGAATTTGGATAGATCCGGTTTGCAGTATAAAAATATTTCATAAG
>JBMCUI010000055.1:0-10779 GCA_048622675.1 Spirochaetota bacterium
AAAATGGATAGATACCAACCATGCTGCAGTGGAGCTGTTTGGGTATGAAACCAAACAAAAGCTCATGAGCGTCCCTGTACCCCAGCTGTATGCACATCCGGAGCAGAGAAAAGAACACCTGGAGTTGATTGAAAAGCAGGGGTACACCAAAGACATCGAAATCGACCTCAGGAAGAAAGACGGAAGCATTATCAACACTCTGATAACCTCTACCGCCGTAAAAGACGAAAAGGGACAGGTAGCGGCCTACCAGGGAACCATAAAAGATATCACCAAAATCAAACAAGACCAGCAGAGGCTCAGGGAATCTGAAGAAAAATACCGCAAACTCATAGAAAGCAGCCGGGAAGGAATATACATCTATAAAAGCGACAGATTTCTATTCGTAAATAACAGTATCTGTGAAATTTCAGGATACCGTAAACATGAACTATACAGGATAAAGCCATGGCACCTTCTCCACCCTGATGACCGGGAAAGGATACGACGAATAGCCATAGATAGAGAAAAAGGAAAAGGCGGACCGGATGTATTTGAAGGGAAAATTATCTCCAGAGAGGGGAAGGTCATGGAATGCGAATTCTCAGTAACAGTGATCACCTATGAAGGAGACTATGCTGTCCTGGGAATGGTAAGGGACGTAACCAAACAAAAGCAGAGCGAGAGGGAAACGCAAAGAATCCACAAACTGGAATCCCTCTCCATTCTGGCAGGGGGCATAGCTCATGATTTTAATAATCTTCTCACAGGAATAATTGGAAATATTTCCCTGGCCCGGTCAATGGTTAATACCGAAGATAAATTATCAGTAATTCTCAAGCGATCTGAAAAAGCTGCGGGGCAGGCTGCCGCCCTGACCCAGAAACTGCTTACCTTTTCCAAGGGCGGCTCACCGGTAAGAGAGGAAGCCTCCATAGAAGAAATTGTAAAAGACTCTGCCAATTTTGTTTTAGCAGGCTCAAATGATCGCTGTGAGTATGACATCCCCCCTGACCTGTGGAGTGGGGAGGTGGACAAAAGTCAGATCAGCCAGGTGATCAATAATATCATCCTAAATGCCGACCAATCAATGCCCCGGGGAGGAACAATCTATATTTCAATTCGGAATGTAGAGCTGGACAATGAAAGCACCATACCTCTGAAAGGAGGGAAATACCTCAGGCTTACCATTACCGATGAAGGAATGGGTATACCTGAGGATTACTTGCAAAAAATATTTGATCCTTTTTTCACCACCAAACTTCAGGGCAGTGGTCTTGGTCTTGCCACTGCATACTCAGTAGTCAACAAGCACCAGGGATATATCAGAGTGGAATCAGAGGTGGGCAGGGGGACCACTTTCCACATATACCTGCCAGCAAAGCCCAAAAAAACCGAGGTTTCCGATACCAACAAGGAGGCTGAGGCAGTACAGCAAATGCAGGCACGAATACTTGTTATGGATGACCAGGAAATGGTGGGGGATGTAGCTTCCCAGATGCTGACCATGGCTGGTTACGAGGTCACCACTGCAGCTGACGGCAGGGAAGCAGTAGAGGTCTATCAAAGATCGGTAGAACGGGGAAGGCCCTACGATCTGGTTATCCTGGACCTTACCGTACCGGGAGGTATGGGGGGCAAACAAACCATCAGTGAACTGAAAAAGATAGACCCTCAGGTCAGGGCTATTGTTTCCAGCGGGTACTCAGATGATCCGGTAATGTCGAATTACAAAAAATATGGATTTGCCGGAGTGGTAATGAAACCTTTCAACTTAAAAAAGTTAACCACCATAGTTACCGATATGCTGTCCAACTGAGCATAATCATATATCAATTCCAGGTTTTGAAAATTACCCACACCCGGCGGCTACAATTTTTTTCGTTTAAGCTTCCCCCAAATATGGAGGCTGACACCAAAAGCAACTGCAAAAAGTAGTATCTTCAAGAAAAGATGCTCAACTACTACCAGGGATGAATAACTAATTGTTCCCCATAAAAGAATACTCACCACTACTCTGGCCCCTTTCGGAATTTCCCTTTTTTCAAGGTAATTCTTAATATAACTACCAAAGACCCTGTTGCTCAAAAGCCATCTATGCAGTCTGCCTGAGCTCCTGGCATAGCAGAAGCCGGCTACCAGCAGGAAGGGAGTAGTAGGAAGCAGGGGGAGGAATATTCCCAGCACACCGATTCCCACCGAAACAGAGCCTGCTCCTACCAGAAGGAGCTTTACCGCTTTGGGCTGTTTTTCTTTTGTTTTTCCGTTCATTTGAAAAGCCCTGCATCGCCTCTATATCTTTACAATATATTACTTCCAGTGCTTCTGAACAATTGGTATGTCTCTTTTGCAAAATAACCCCAACAACCAGACTACCAAAATAATCTCTTGACTGAAAAAAATTTTCAACTATTGTTTAGTAACGGTGGCTCTACTATATAACCTTTTTCTTAATAAACAGCACCCGGTTTTCTACTGGTATTATTTATTACATGGGAGCAATTGTTGTTTATTTTTTCATGTAATTATTTATATATTTACCTGTTTGGGAAACCAACCAGAAAAGAGGGATTATGAGTTTTGAGAAAAGAAATGCACTGGCATACATCAATACAGAACACACAGACCGGGTGGTGGTCATGGGCGACATCCACGGAGACCTGGACAGTTTTCAAAAAGCAGTTGACCACTGGGGTTTAAAAGGGCTGCTTATCTTTCTGGGGGACTATGCAGACAGGGGACCAAACGGGGTGGAGGTAATAGAAGGGGTATTAAACCTCCTTCAGCAGCACCCCCAAAAAGTAATCGCACTGAAAGGAAACCATGAAGACTACAGTCCTGAGGGAAGGCCGTCTTTCTCCCCGTGCACCCTTATGTATGAAGTGGAACAGAAAAAAGGCAGCTGGAGTTTTTACTTTCCCACTCTGCAGCACTTCTTCGACCAGCTTTATCTTTCAGCTATTCTTCCCGGACACACCCTGTTTTTACACGGGGGGATCTGTACAGCCATGCACTCACCTGAGGTGCTGGCGACCCCCGAAAAAAAAGTTGTTCGGGAAATACTGTGGAGCGACCCGGGCCCCTACCCCGGCACCCAGTCCAATATCCGTGGGGCAGGCTCGGTATTCGGTCCTGACATAACCCAGCAGGTACTCTCCGGACTGGGGCTGCAGAGTCTCATCAGAAGCCATCAGCCCCGTAAAGCCGTCCGCGGGCCCGCGGTCGAGCACAACGGCCACGTGGTGACCACCAGCTCCACCAGGGTATACGGTGGAAGACCTTTTGTACTTGATTTGGACCTCAACAGCTACCCTACAGGGGAAAAAGATTTCCTCGACTCTGCTGTATTCTTGTAGCATTACATCCCCTGCTGATGGAATATCTTGAAAATAATTAACAAATAAGTAAGATATAATGTATAAAGGTTAATTTAATCAGGAAAAATGGACTTGGAAGAATATAAATTTAAAAAAGCCCCGAGCTGTCGGGGCTTTTTTTGAATGGTTTAAAAAGCTATCGGACTTAAATAGTCTTTACATTTGTTGCCTGCAGACCTTTGGGGCCTTCTTTTATTTCAAAAGAAACCTCTTGATCTTCGTCCAAGGTTTTAAAGCCTTCGCTGTCGATCTCAGAATAGTGCACGAAGACATCATCTCCGTCCTCTCTGCTGATGAATCCATAACCTTTTCTCTCATTAAACCATTTTACTTTACCTGTAGGCATAAAAATTGCTACCTCCACATAGATTATTTCCCTCTTGCAAGGGAAAGAAAACATAATCATTATTGAATTAAATGTCAATAAATTAATTTGCAATCATCTTTTCTGCTTAGTAAGGCGGCAGTCAGAAAATTCTGTAATTATAAATCAATGGTGTTATTTTTAACAGAAGCAAAATACAGATATTCAAAAAAAATCCATACTTGTAGAAGGCACAAATAGTATAGTAATGAAAAAAATCATTGTGAAAAGCAAAGATGAAGTAGTCGAATATGTCAGGCATCTTGACCAGAATTTTATCCTTATCTCTATTACCGATCCAGGTGTGGTGATAGAAGTACCGGAAAATCAGCACTGCAAGGGAATACTCAGGCTTCAGTTCCATGACCTGGAAACACAGTTAATCGGGTTTTCTTATTTTCGAACCAGCCAGGCAAAAACAATCAAGGAATTCGTATTAAAACATCAGGATATAGAGCTGATTATTTGCCAGTGCATGGCCGGAATCTCCAGAAGCTCTGGAGTTGCCGCAGTGCTGGCAAAGCACTTCAATTTGGACCAAAAAGAGTTCTTTTCGGGTGAATACTCTCCAAACCGTCTGGTATACAGAAAATTATCCAGAGTTTTCGGTCTTTCTCCAACAAACTGAGTGTGTGCCAGCTCTGGTGCATTTACATTCTGTGTTTATGTCATTATAATTGCCTGCTTTCTGCAGAACCATCATTGATGCTCTCCAATTCAGAAGATTTTTCCCACAGCATTTTTCCTTTCCGGAAAAGGGGTACGATTGCCTTTTGGTCATTCAAATAGGATAGAAACGACTTTACTGTGCTGGAGACAAGTACAAACTGGTTGCTGTTCAGCTGTATGTTATACCTGGTGCATACCCTTGCAAATATTTCTTCTTCTGTGAGAGGCCGGGCTAAAAAGCTCATGATGGTATTACTTATCTCATGTACCTTGGCCCTGTTTACCTCCAGCAGGAAGCTTATATGGGGGGAAGGTTCTCCGTGTCCTGGTATAAATACCCCGGCACTATGATTTTTGAGCTTCTCAAGGGTGGCAAGAAAATCTGCGACGTTGTACAGAAAAAATATGTGGTACTTATCTATTACCTGCCGGGGAAAGAAGCTGTCAGCAGTAAAAAATACTCCGTCTGGTGTTTTCACCCCTATCATATCAAAGTAGTGGCCGGGCAGAGGGACGGCTTCAAGACCGCTCTCCAGTATTTTGCCGCAGGAAGGTATAACATCGGTTACTGTTGAGGGTTTTGCCTCCAGAAACTTGTTCCTCAATCTATCGAAAGGCCTAGCGCCGTACAGAAAAGCAGGGGCAAGTACAGGGTCACGGATAAAAGCGGACTCCATCTGTGTAGCAGCAATCCTGCAGCCGGTTCTTTTCTGAAGAAGAGCATTTCCACCTATGTGGTCTGCATTGGAGTGGGTGTTGACTATTACTGAAAGCTCCCATCCCTTTTCCTCTACAGCCTTCAGTATCTTCCTCCCTGCATCGTCGTTGTTTCCACTGTCAACAAGCACCACTCTGCCATTTTTTACATATACTCCTGTATTGGAAGCCGAAGGTATATACCATGTATTCCCTTTTACGTGTACCAGCCGGTAGGAAGCCACGCGCCTCTCCCATGTTGTCCGGAATTTACTGTTTTTTACCAACAGGATAATCCCCCAGCTCGAACGCAGTATCGTAAACAGCACATATTTTCTCAGGCTGAACATCGTACTGGATGTTGTGCACCGGGGTAAAAACAAACCCACCGCCGGGAGCCAGGTCCCTGAGCCTTTGTCCAACTTCCTCCCTCACCTGCTCAACCGTACCCATGGGGAGCACCTTCTGGGTATCACAGCCGCCTCCCCAGAACGTGATATTTTCTCCGAACTCCTTCTTTAATTTTCCGGTATCCATACCTCTGGCGCTCACCTGCACTGGATTCAGAGCATCAACTCCTATTTCAATGAAATCAGGTATAAGCTGGTAGACTGAGCCGCATGAATGAAGCAGAAGTTTTGCACTGGTATTACTTTTTATGTACTGGTAAAGCTTCTTCTGTCTTGGTTTGATCAGTTCTCTATACAATGAAGGGGAAATAATCGGTCCCTGCTCGGTACCCAGGTCATCTGAAACCCTCACCACCTGGATGTACTCTCCTGCTGCCTCAAGCACATTTTTAGCCAGTCTCATCTCTATATCCAGAAGCCTGTCCAGCAGAGCGGCAACAAACTCGCGGTTGGAGATGAGGTCCATGTAAAACTGCACATGTCCCCTGAGCCAGGAAGGAAGGCCGAACATACATTCGCCGAATCCGTTCAGCACCAGGGCATACTCGGTGTTGTGAAAAAGCTCCCCGGCCTGCTCCCTAAGACCCCGGGTCCTCCGGGGATCATCAGGATCGGGCCAGCTGAAGTGCTGCAGGTCCTCCACCCCTGCATCTGCCAGAGGGTGTTCATACATATCATAGTAGTGACTGTTTTCCGGTTTTTTAAACTTTACCCCCCACTCATTAACGTAATTTCCGTCAGGAAGCTTCTGCCATGGTTTTGCCGATTTTATGAAAAGCTGCCTGGTATCCACCCTGAAACGCTGCAGAACAGACTCTTCAACCGCAACCACCTGCTGCATCATATCAATAATCCTGGGCCCAGCACCATCAAATCCCAGATATTTTTTCAGCCTCCGGTACGCATCAATATGGATTGAAGAAACAGCTGTTCCCATATCTATGGGAACTCTGTCCGGCTCACGGTGGTTCAGTGCTTCCACCAGCCTCTGTCGCGGTGTCATGGATTTTTTCAATGGGAACTCCCGGTAGAAAAGAATTCCTGATAAAATATAACAATTATGGTGAAAAGGCCAGCAGGATATCCTGGTACCTAGAAGTTGAATCTGTCAAAGGGGAAAAATCTCAGATAAGTCCTCTTGTCTATAATTTATGATCACCTTATACTGAATAGAAAATAAACCAACTGTGCACACAGGAGGATACCATGGAAAAGCGAAAGCAGGCAGCTGCTTTTGGTACAAACGACAAACAGAAGATTCTGGAAAAGCTGGAAGAAAGCGAAAGGAAATACCGGCTGCTTGCAGAAAATGTCACAGATGTTATTTTCGTCCAAGACCTTAATTATAATGTTACCTACATAAGTCCTTCTGTAAAAAACATACTCGGATACTCCGAGTGTGAGGTTATAGGCAGAAATGCAAAGGACTTCCTGACTCCCTCATCCTACAAAAAAGCCCTGGAGAATTACAATACGTATGTTCCCAGGGCGGTGAAGGACAAAGGCTTTGATATTCCGCTTATGGAATACCAGTACGTTAAAAAAGACGGCTCTACCATGTGGGGAGAAATGAAGGTTAAAGTTCTTACAGACGAAAACAGAAGGCTTCTGGGTACACAGGGAGTAATAAGGGATATCACCCAACGCAAAAATCTGGAGGAAAAGTTGATCCAGGCCCAGAAACTGGAGGCTGTTGGAAGAATGGCAGGAGGTATTGCTCATGAGTTCAACAACATACTAACCGTTATACTGGGCTATTCTGAAATACTTCTTCAGAAGCAGGGGCTTCAAAACACCATTCGAGGAATGATCTCTGAAATTCAGCGATGCGGCCAAAGAGCTTCGGGGCTGGTCCAAAATCTTTTAAGCTTCAGCAGACATCAGGAATTGAAACCGTCGATAATCAACATAAATGATTTAATCGGAGAGCTCAGCAAGGTTCTCCAGAGAGTCATAGGAGTACATATTACCCTGGAAACCGGACTTGACTCCCGCCCCCTTCCTATTCGTATTGATCCGCACCAGTTCGAGCAGGTCATACTTAATATGGCATTAAACGCTCGCGATGCCATGCAGGAAGGCGGCAAAATGACCATCGGGACCACACTTCTGCACCTTCCCCAGGATGTTTCTTTTATCCCGGGTGCAGACCGCCAGCTTTATCCAGGTATGGAAAAAGGGAAATATGTTTGTATTTCAGTCAGTGATACCGGCACCGGAATGAGCAGTAAAGTAAAACAGCAGATTTTCGACCCTTTCTTTACCACAAAAAGTATTAGCAAAGGTACAGGACTGGGCCTTTCCATCGTACATGGTATTGTAAAACAGAGTGAGGGATATATCTATGTGTCCACCAACCCCAACAAAGGCACTACCTTCTCCCTGCTGTTCCCACTGGTGGAGGATTAGTGTGCTGGACACACTTGCATACAGACTGTCAATTTTTTGGCATTACCCTCGGCCAGCCTTCCTGTCTTTCATCAGCTCAATCTGTTTGAATATTTTTCATGTGCATATTAATGTTTATAATTACAGGTAACAAATTTAGAAGGAGAGGCCAGAAATGGTTTGGGGGATATAATGAAAAATTTGACTCCAAAGGTATCAATTATTGGTGCCGGTAATATGGGGATGGATAAGAAATGGAAATAAACAAGAAAGACCTGGAGAATTGGCTTCAGGCAGCAAAAAAGGCTGGCATTCTCACCTCCAATGGGCTGTGTCCAGGGAAACTTTCAGAAATACCAGGAGCAGACTCCCTTCTCTACCCCGGTTCAGTTTTCTCCCAAATGGGGGCTGTTTATGCCATGGTCAAGATTGGCACCAGGCGCCTTCTGGGGATCTTCCTCCAGAACGGGGTAGAGAGCAACTTCGAAGGACAAAAGATAGAGATGGAAAACGGAGGAAAGGCTCTTTTCTGCCCTCTAAGCCGCACTAATGCCAGCGCACTGCGCATGGTCCTGCCGCACACCGCTCCTTCTTCGCTTGCCCGCCAGAAAGTCACCTTCGGGATGGGTGACAGGTTGGGTGTGGCAGGCCCCGGGCAGGTTCGGGCCATTCGACCTTATGAGGCTGCTCCGGTCCTGGCTCAGCAGTCGGTACGGGAGCTGGAGCTGACCGGAAGGAGCTACGAGGAGGTCCTGGACTCGGCCACTTGGTCGGTTTTCCAGGAGGGCTATACCCTTCCATGGGGAGCAGATGGGGACCACCTCAAAACTGAATCCTGGGTACAAAAGGCAATTTCCCTGGGCTACACCATGATCACAGCCGACGTCTCTGACTATATACACCAGAAGCATAACAGCAAGCCGAAAGAAGAGATGATGAAGGCTTACTCAAACCTGGATAAAAACTACCGCCGGAAAATGGAGAACAAGTACCTGAACCTGAGAGTTGAACTTGATGTAAAAAAAGTAATCACCTTTACCCTGGAGGAGCTGGCATGCACCATCTTGACCTATAAAGAAGCTCTGGAGCAGGCCGGCAGGCTGTACCAGGCTGGAGTGCAGAAAGCAGGGGGAAGAAGTTTCGACTTTGAGCTCAGCGTGGACGAGACTTCCATGCCTACCACCCCCCAGGCGCACATTTTTGCAGCACTGGAGTGCCAGGAGGCGGGTATATACCTTAGCTCCCTGGCCCCCAGGTTTGTAGGTGAATTCCAGAAGGGTATCGACTACATTGGCGAGTTATCCCGCTTCGGGAACAGCTTCCGCATCCATGCTGCCATAGCCAGAAAGTACGGCCACCGCATCTCCATACATTCCGGAAGCGATAAGTTTACTGTGTTTCCTGTCATAAGCCGTCACACCCGGGGTAGATTTCACCTCAAGACTGCTGGAACCAACTGGCTGGAAGCGCTCCGGGTTATCGCCAGAAAGGAGCCGGCTCTTTACCGCACCATTCACCACAGGGCCATGGAAAGGTTCGATAAAGCCACCCGCTACTACCATGTAACCACCGACCTTGGTAATATACCTGCTGTCAACAGCCTGAGCGATAAACAGCTCTCAGGGTTGTTCGACAATCCTGATGCCCGTCAGCTTCTTCACATAACTTATGGTGAGCTGCTCAGTGACTCCTCCCTGAAAAAATCCTTTTTCAGCGCTCTGGAGCGCCACCTGGAGGACTACTGGGCTTGTCTGGAGAAGCACCTGGGGGACCACCTAAAACTTCTGGGTGTCCAGAAGGACTGAAGACTGGCCAAAATCAATAATGTTCTCTCAAAAGTTGCTTCCTGATAATGGGCCGCATTTAGGGCATATTCCAGGCTTCCAAGTAGTTCAATGCTCTTTCTGCCGCTGGGAATGTACTTTTGCTAAATAGTAAAAAAGGTGAGATATACCTGGCTTTGGATGATTCTATGAAGATATACGGCGAGTTCCAGGAGATGGTAATCTCCCCACATACAAGATTCTCCGTTGGGTACTTTCTGCCCCTTTCTCACATGGTCCCACCGGTTGGGATAGTGGTATACTGAATGCAATAAAAGCCCCTGGTGGTCTTCATCCCGTGACAGGTAGGGGTCGGACATAAGTGTGCTGCTTGCGGTTAGGCCGGCTTTGAGGTACTGTTTACCCTGTCCGTTATCACCCCTGTTGATTAAATAATGCCCCAGCCGTAAAAGCCCCTGTGCTGAGATGGCAGCAGCTGAGCTGTCCACCGGTTCCCATTCGTTGAAAGGATCAGCGGGTCTGTCAAGATAGTCCCCTATCCGGTGAAGATTTGGTGCACCGGTATCCCAGTAGGGAATACCGTCAGAAGGCATGTTTTCTATATAAAAATCAGCAACTGCTATTGCTGTATCAAGGAACCTTTTCTGGACTTCCTTTTTTGTCCTGAAATAAGGAAGCTCCAGAGTGGCAATCTCCTCATCATCCAGGGCTTCAATGAATTCCAGCAGCTCGGTGTACCCCAGAAGAATCCAGGCATGTCCCCGGGTCCATGTAGTAAATGGAGAATACCCCTGCTGGGTGGCTGGGCAGCAGTAAGTACGGCTGGTAGTGTTGAAAATCGACTCGTGGGCAACACGCCCGCGAACATCATAGCCATCTCTGCCGGTTCCAAAATACACATTATAGCGTGCTGTTGTTTCTGCATGCTGGAGCAATCGCTTTAAAAGCGAGACCCTGGCATCTTTTTCTCCAACCAGTTTATGGCCCAGCAAATGAGAAACTGCCAGGACTCGCATTGAGCGTATGGTATCAGAAAAAAGAGAATGGGGTCCGTTGAACGAATATACATAGCCCAGTCCGTCAGAAAGCTCCGTCCAGCGGCCAGCCTGTAC
>JBMCUI010000056.1:0-10590 GCA_048622675.1 Spirochaetota bacterium
AGCGGGGACAGAAAGTTCATTTACCATATTGCAGATGCTGCTGCAGGCAGCATAGAAATGCCCCCTGCCGGGAGGCTTGAAGGGGTAAAACTGTTTCATGTGATGGGATGCTCCCTTATGGTGAACAGAAATACGAGGCGGGTTATCGAGGGTGTGGCGGAATGTGTAAAATCACAGGGAGGCCTTATCTCCTATGATCCGAATATTCGCCCGGAGTTATTGAAAGAAGAGTCCATAGGGGAAGTTACCGGTACAATAATGGGAATGACTGATATTTTTCTTCCTGGAGAAAAAGAGCTTTTGCAGGCAGCGGGAAAAAGCACCGTAGATGAGGCGCTGGAGCAGGCGCTTGATGCAGGTGCTTCTGCAGTGGTGCTGAAAAAGGGAAGGGAAGGTGCCAGGTTTGTCTCCAGGCAGAGCGATATACTGGTTAAACCATATTCCATTGAAGAAGTTGATCCCACCGGGGCAGGTGATGCATTCGATGCAGGGTTTGTATGCGGGTACCTGGAAGGGCTTGGTCCTGAACAGGCGCTTCTGCTGGCAGGTGCATGCGGTGCGCTCAATGCTTCGTATCTGGGCCCCATGGAAGGGGTGTTCCACAGAAATTACGTAGATTACTTCATAGGTAAATAAATGAAAATAGCGTACGTACACCACCATTTACGACCCGGTGGTGTGACCAGGGTCATGAAAGAGCAGATGGCCTGCCTGGAGGGTGAGCATGAAGTGGTGGGGATTGTAGGAGAACCACCAGCCTGCCCGGTTGGTTTTCCCCTGATAATTGTGCCTGAAATAGCGTATGACAGAGACAGAAAAATCCAGGCATCCCCGGAAAAGACTTGTGAGATTATTCTGGGTAAGGTGAGGTCGATATGGAAGCAGGGAGCTGATGTTTACCATTTCCACAACCCCACTCTGGGTAAAAACAAGGATTTTCTGAAAATTATAAAACTCCTCAAGCATAAGGGGGCGGAGGTGCTTCTGCAGATACATGACTTTGCCGAGGACGGCCGCCCCTGGAATTATACTCCGGAGCCTTACCCTGCCGACTGCCACTATGCAGTAATTAATAAAAGAGACTACCTTATTCTACTGAAGGCGGGGTTGAATAAAAGGGGCCTGCACCTTCTGCCCAACCCGGTAAGGGGAATGGATGCATCTCCGCCCCCTGGGCTGCCGGGAGCAACGGAAGACTTTTGGAGAAACCTGGTCCTCTACCCGGTGAGGGCCATAAGAAGGAAGAACATCGGAGAGGCTGTTCTGCTTTCGCTTTTTTTACCCAACAATGACCACATAGGGGTAACCCTGGAGCCCACCGGGTCCGTTGATAGAAAAAGCTACCGGGATTGGGTGAGCTTTTCCAAAGAAAATAGACTGCGGATACGGTTTGGTCTGGGGGTAACGGGTGGTTTTGAAAAGCTTCTGGCGGAGGCCAGGTGCTTTATCACCACCAGTATAAAAGAAGGGTTTGGTTTCTGCTATCTGGAGCCCTGGACCATTGACCGGATGGTTTTTGGAAGACTGCTGCCGGGTATTTGTTCGGATTTTAGTGAAAAAGGAATGAGTTTTGACCATCTTTACTCTGAGATTGCCGTTCCTCTTTCCTTTTTTGACCTTAACCTGTTTCGTTCCACCTGGGTGAGGTGCTACCTGGAAAAAATGAGCCGGTACGGAATTAGACTTTCCCCGGATGAAGCAGCCGGGCATTTTGATGAACTGGTGGAGAGAGGGAGTGTTGATTTCGGCTGCCTCAACGAAACACTTCAAAAGCAGGTGACATTGAATGTTATGGATGATAAAAGTAAGCTTAGTAAAATGAAAGAACTGAATCCGAAAGCTGAAAACCTTGGCTCCATTGATTTCGCTTACACGTGGCTCACTGCTGAGAACAAACGTATTGTTCAACAAGAGTATTCCATTCCAAAGTACACCCGGCTTCTTATGGAGGTTTATGAGAAAGTGCTGAACACCAGGGTAAGCCAGGCTATGGATAAAAAAATAATTCTGGACCAGTTTACTGTACCTGAAAAAAATCAGCTTCTGTTATGCGAATCTGCATATGAATGAGTCAGAAGAGTATGCTCAAATTATAGCCGGCAGCTCCAGGAGCATGGAGCCCACCAGCACTCACCTGGGTAAATCAGGCACCCTCAGAATGCCGGTTTATGCGGTTCTTTTTGATATATATGGTACCCTGTTTATAAGCGGTTCGGGTGACATATCCGCTGCCAGGCAAAAGGCGGATGTGGATTTGATGGAGAAATTGTTGCAGAAGTTCGGGTTCAGCAGGCCTCCCGGTGCTATATTTGATGCGTTTTATAGAGAAATTGAAAAAGCCCACTCGCAAAAAAGGGATGCCGGGGTGCTGTTTCCCGAGGTGGAGGTAGACAAAATATGGATGAACGTCCTGGATATCTCCGACCGGCTGCTGGCCAGAAAGTTTGCCCTGGAGTACGAGGTGCTGTTCAACCCGGTATGGCCTATGCCCGGTCTGGAGGAGGTGTTAAACCTGCTCCACCGGAAGGTAATGAAAATGGGGATAATTTCCAATGCCCAGTTTTTTACACCGTATGTATTCAAGGCTTTTTTAGGCAGGTTTCCCGAGCACCTGGGTTTTGAAAAAAGCCTGGTGCTGTATTCGTTCAAATATGGACATGCCAAGCCTTCCCCGGTGCTGTTCAGAATGGCGGAAAAAAGGCTCAGGGACATGGGAATCAAGGCCGGTGAAGCTGTATTTGTGGGAAACGATATGAGAAATGATATTTTTCCTGCTGCCATGGAAGGGTTCCAGACTGCGCTTTTCGGTGGTGATACAAGGTCGCTGCGAATGGGACACCAGGGTACAGGCAGCACTGCCATGGGACCGGATTTGATCGTAACCAATCTAAAGGAATTGTCCGATTATATAGTAACATTAAACGAGGGTTAAATGAGCCTCAATAAGAAAACCAAAAATAACGGGTTTGTTAGAATTAAAAACATCGGTTTTGTATCAACCAGGTTTAAAGGTACCGATGGAGTGTCCCTTGAAACAGAAAAGTGGGCCTCAGTGCTGAAAAAAATGGGCTACAGAGTGTTCTACCTGGCAGGTCTATGTGACAGGGACCCTGAAAGAAGTATGATAATTCCGGAGGCCTATTTTGACCATCCTGAGATTAAGGGTATTCAGGAACGGTGCTTCAAGGTCCAGAAACGGACCTCTGAGCTTACCGGGGAGATCCATTCATTAAGAAGAAAACTGAAGGCTGCTCTGTACAGGTTTGTAAAAAAGTTTGATATAGACCTTGTTATTGCTGAAAACTGTCTGGCCATACCCATGAATGTGCCCTTTGGTATGGCTCTGACCGAGTTTATTGCAGAAACTGCTATTCCCACCATAGCACATCACCACGATTTTTACTGGGAAAGGCCCAGGTTTTACGTCAATGCCATCACTGATATTCTTACCATGGCCTTTCCGCCGTCACTGCCCTCCATTCAGCATGTGGTAATCAACAGCCAGGCTGACAGGGAGCTGAGCTACCGGACGGGGCTGTCACCGGTGGTTATACCCAATGTTCTTGATTATAAAAAGCCTCCTTCAGGAGTAAATCATTACAACAGCGATGTCAGGGAGGCGTTCGGTCTGAATGAGGATGACTTTTTCGTGCTTCAGCCCACCAGAGTGGTGGCACGAAAAGGTATAGAGCACACCATTGAAGTGGTAAGCAGACTTGCCAACCCCCGGGTGAAGCTGGTAATTACCCACTCCACCACTGATGAGGGGGATGCCTATGAAAAGAGAATAAGAAGCTATGCTGAACATATGAACGTGCCCCTGATTATAAAACCGGACATAATAGGGGACAAAAGAGCAAGGACCAGAGATGGTAAAAAAGTATATACCCTTCTCGATGTTTATCCTCATGCTGATCTGGTAACCTATCCATCAACATATGAGGGATTCGGCAATGCTTTTATTGAAGCGGTATATTTCAGGAAACCCATACTGGTAAACAGGTATTCCATATACACAATGGATATAAAGCCCCTGGGGTTTGATGTAATTGAAATGGACGGCTGGGTGACTGATGAAGTTATCCAGGAAATCAACCATCTTATACAGAGTCCGGAATCCTACGAGCCCAGAGCTGAAAAAAACTACTCTCTGGCATCAAGATTTTTTTCCTTTGAGGTGCTAAGGCGGAAGCTGAGAAGCATCATGGTCAACTTCGAAGGTATCGTTGAATCACTCGAATATTGATGCAGCCCGGCTGCCGGGTGTATCCTTATAGGAATCCCGCTGTATATTTTGTTATTTGCTGCCGTCACACCTTGTTGTAAATTTAACACCAGGTCCTCCGAATTGTATTGCATATATACCAAATATATCCTATGATAATTATGGCAGGACGGGAGGCAGGATATGGATACTATATACCAGGGGGAAAAAAAGCGGGAAATCTTCGAGAAAGGGCTGGAACAGCCCTCCTATATTAGAGAATGGCTGGGCAGAAATACCTTCCATCACTCCAGGTTCAGGGATGCAAAGAGGCTGGTAAGGAAAAAGAAAGAGCAGGGGTGCACCATAAGCCTGTGTTTCCCCACTCTTAACGAAGAAAAAACTGTGGGAAAAGAGATAGCCCTGCTGAAGAGGGAGATTATGGAAAAGCACCCTCTTCTGGATGAAATTGTGGTGGTGGACTCAGGTTCAACAGACAATACATCAAAGGTTTCAAAACAAGCAGGCGCCGAGTTTTACCTTTCATCGGAGATCCTGCCCCAGTACCGATCATACCGGGGGAAAGGGGAGAACCTGTGGAAGAGCCTTTTTGTGCTGAAAGGGGATATTATCTGCTGGATTGATGCAGACATTACCAATATTCATCCCCGGTTTGTGCTGGGACTGGTAGGGCCCCTGCTGGAATATCCCCATCTTTCCTATGTCAAGGCCTTTTACAGGAGGCCTATCAGAATAAAGGGGGAGCTGCACTACACCGGAGGAGGCAGAGTTACCGAGCTGGTGGTACGTCCTTTTTTTAATCTGCTTTTTCCGGAGCTGACCGGGATCGCTCAGCCCCTCTCAGGTGAATATGCGGGAAGAAGGCAGCTTCTGGAGAAGGTCCCCTTTTTTACCGGATACGGGGTGGAAACAGGTCATCTCATTGACATAAGCAGACTGTTCGGCCTGGATGTAATAGGCCAGTGCGATCTTAATGTGAGGATTCACAGAAACCAGAGCATTGAGGCCCTGCGGTCTGTGTCTTACAGGATTCTGCAGATCCTGCTCCAGCGGGCTGATGACCTGGGGAGAATAGAAATATTTCAGGACCTCTCAGATTCTCTGCAGGTGATTACAGGAATAAAGCATGAATACTCCATAGAAAAGATGAAGGTATGGGGAATAGAAAGACCTCCCATGCTCACCATCAGGGAATACAGGGAGAAAAGGAACATCGACTCAGAAGAACCGAAAGGGGCAACCGGGGAGATGGTCAAGCCTCTTCCCTTTACTGCTTCGCTGATGTTTCACAAGAACCTGATTATTCCTCGTCTGAAGGGCAAGACCAAGCTGGATGTAATAAAAGAAATTGTGAGGGTGGCATCCCATAGAGTGAGGGGCTCTTACAATGTTGAAAAAGCCCTTATGATGAGCGGCAAGGTGGTTTCTACTCCTATTGGGAAAAATATTGCCTTCTTCCATGCTTTCGGGGATTTTGCAGATGATATGGTGCCTATTATTGCCCTTTCTCCCGAAGGAGTGGAGGTAAGATACCTGGATGAGGAGACGGAAAACATCAGTGACAGGCCTGCTCACATCATTTTTACTTTCCTGGCGCCGGAGTTTCTGGGAGAGACCTATTCACGAATAGTGGAATCTCTTACCAGAATATTTTCCAGGATGGAGCACTTTGAATGGCTGCTTCGCTGCCACACTCCGGATGAAATAATTGCCTTTATCAGCTACCTGGAATCAAAAAATAAAATATTAAAAATGCTCAATATCGAAGACCCCCAGCAGGTTGGGTTTTAATGGTTGTATTATTCCAGCATCTCCATGGCCCGGTAGGGGCAGGCAGGGATGCATAGTCCGCAGGCTATACATTTGTCTTCGATGAACTCCACCTTCATGCTGTCCCGGTCATGTATCACCAGGGCCCCTGAAGGACATATTACCGTACATGCACTGCAGTGGGTGCATAACTCATCTGTCCTTTTTACTACGGTGGAAACCGGCTTTATGGTTATGCCGATGTCCTCCAGGTATTTCAGCCCTGCTTCAAGGTTCTTCTTATGTCCAGACACCTCAATGACCATTGTTCCCTCTTCATCCTGGTCTATCCTGGCCCTGGAAATATTGACGGTGAGATCAAACTTCTTAATGAAGTTGGAAATAATGGGTTTTTCGGTTAGTTTTCGGGGATAGTGGAGGACCACGATTTTTGTTCTGGTGGTATTTTTCATTCCTGCTCTCCTTCCCCGGGTCGTATCTCCAGGGGTTTGAAGGTCTGGCCTGATTCAGGACCAGGAATGGGAGCAACCTTCTGGGTAAGCTCAAAGCGGCCTTCAGTAATCCAGGTTTTCAGAGTCTGTGCTATTTCTTTGGCCATTGGGTAGCTGGAAAAGGAGGATGTGGGGACTTTTCGATTTTTAATCATAATACCGCCGCTTTTCAAGTCCCTGTAGTTTGCCCTGGAGACAATGCCTTTTTCTCTTTTGGGATAGGTGCTGGAGTAGTCTACTACCTCAGCAGAGATGTCCCGGTCCCTGACTGAGGTAAACCTCACCATTTCTTCGTCAATTATAGGGATGGGGATGCCTATGCCAACAGCCAGACTTGCACCGTAGCCGAGCATGGAAACTCCCTTGAGATACCTGGTATTCATTTGTTTCATATCTCCCACCACTGAAATGGTTCCTGCACTTTCTGTGGGAACACCGTTTTCAGCCCTTTGAGCGGTGGGATTGTGCTGGGTGCCTTCCCAGAATACGTATCCGATTCCGCCTCCCAGAAATATCCTGGTACCAAGACCTATGGTCCTGTAAAGGGGGTCATTCAAAAGGGGGCTTAGCTGGCCCGCGCTGGAGTAGTTGGCATTTCCCATGTTGGGCTGGAGCACTCCCAGGTAGGTGTATATTACCCTGTCTGAGAGGTTTACTGCCACATTGTAGTTCTGGTAGGTGTTCCTGGGATTTACCAGAAAAGCCTGATTGATATCTTTGAGATTGATATAAGTTTCCAGTTGTTTTCTGGGATAGCAGTCGGTGCCGTAGGAGGCGGCCTTGAGGAAAACCTCTTTTCCCCGTACAAGGCCCTCAATAACATGGCCTCCTCCGTAGTTGAATGGTCCGGGGTATATCTTATTGCCCGGGTCCTCATCCGGGATTTCAGTTGCACCTATGTACACATCACAGGCTGCAATCCCCCCGTAGGCAGGTACCCCGTTGAGCCATGCTCTCTGGATCCTTATTCTTGGTGCAGGATGTCCAAAATTGAGAAAGGCCCCGGAAGAGCACATGGGGCTGAAAGTACCGGTAGTAACCACATCCACCACCTGGCTGGTCTTTCTGTATCCGTTTTCCTCCACGTATGGGATTATCTCTTCGGCGGTAAATACACAGGCCCTGTTCTTCTTTATTTTATCGTTTATTTCCTGGATGGACTTTGCCATGCAATTCTCCTTTCTGCAGGCTTCTTTTATCTTTTGTACCTTCCCCCTTAATTTATTAATCTGTAATATAGATTATTTTTTTATTAGTATAAAGAGAAATTGTGATCGTAAATAAAAAAGTATTTTTCCTGATTGAGTGCAGCTTCCATGAGTAAAAGTGTTTGTTTGTATGTCAAAACATAGTACTATAATAAAAACTTCTTATTCAGGACTATGATAGCTATAACCGGCGGCGGGACAGGCGGACATATTTTCCCCAATATTGCAGTAATAGAGGCTCTGAGAGATAGGGGGGGAGGCAGAGTATTCTGGATCGGGAAAAAACGCTCTTCCGAAGAAAAAGAAGCAGAAAATGCAGGAGTTGCGTTCTACGGGATAAGGGCGGGAAAACTCAGACGATATTTTTCTGTAAAAAATATTTTTGATGTTTTTAACATTATAGCAGGGTTTTTACAGTCCCTTATCATACTTGGCAGGCTGAAGCCCCAGGTGCTTTTTTCAAAAGGAGGTTTTGTTTCGGTACCGCCTGCTGCTGCTGCCAGGATGCTTGGAATACCGGTAATCACTCATGAAAGTGACATTATCCCTGGTCTGGCAAACAGAATAATATCCAGAACAGCTTCCCTGGTATGTGTCTCCTTTGAAAAAACGGCGCAGTATTTCCCCGGGAAAAGGGTGGAGATTACAGGCAACCCTGTAAGGGCTGTTGTAGAGCGGGGAAACAGACAAAAGGGTCTGGAGTTTTTAGGGTTTGATGAAACAACCCCGGTGGTGCTGGTAATCGGCGGCAGTCTGGGCGCAGCTTTTTTGAACCGGATAGTAAGGGAAATGGTTTCCGGTAATGATGTGCCATTCAGAGTGGCCCATCAGTGCGGCAGGGGGAACATCGACACAGAGCTGCTTGGCCGCAGAGGTTACAGACAGTTTGAGTTTATCTTCAGAGAAATCGGAGATGTTCTGGCTGCAGCTGATATTGTGGTTTCAAGAGCAGGTGCCGGGGCTATTTTTGAAATATGCTGCTGCGGCAGGCCCTCGGTACTGATTCCCCTGCCCAGAGAACAAAGCAGAGGGGAGCAGATTCAAAATGCGGCATTTGTCAAAGAGAAGGGGGCAGCAGTAGTGGTGCAGGAACACAGCATTGATGGAAGAAGGCTTTTGGAGATACTTACTGTTCTCTTAGCAGACCGAAAAAAGCTGGCGGAGATGGGCAAAAATGCGTCTTCGCTTTACCGGCACCGTGCCCATGAAAAAATTGCAGAACTTATTCTGAATGAACTGAAGTATAAAAAGTAGTTTCTGTTTAAAGTTTTGAGTATTATATTTTTATGAAAAAATCAGGGAAGGAGGACGGAAAATGATTGATGTACAAGAACTGTTGGGCGAAGAGTCGGAATATCTGTTAGACCATACTTGCAAAACGGTACCCAGGGAGCAGCTCCATCTTCCGGGACCGGACTTTTTTGAGAGAGTGCTGGTCAATACCGACAGGTCCACGGCGGTGCTCAGAAGCTTAAAGTCTGTATTTGACCACGGAAGACTGGGAGGCACAGGCTATCTTTCCATTCTTCCTGTTGACCAGGGGATAGAGCACTCGGGAGGAAGTGCATTTGCTCCCAATCCTATATATTTCGATCCTGAAAATATTGTAAAGCTGGCTATTGAAGGAAACTGCAACGCAGTAGCATCTACGGTAGGGGTATTGGGAGCAGTATCACGAAAGTATGCTCATAAAATACCTTTTATAGTGAAGATCAACCACAATGAGCTGCTGACCTACCCCAATATCTATGACCAGACTCTTTTTGCCAGTGTTGACCGAGCTTTCGATATGGGGGCAGTTGCTGTAGGCGCCACTGTGTACTACGGCTCCCCGGACTGCAGGAGGCAGATCCAGGAGATTTCAGAGGCCTTTGAGTATGCGCACAGCCTGGGAATGTTTACGGTTTTATGGGCATATCTGCGGAACAAGGAATTCAAGAGCGATAAGGACTATCATCTTTCTTCCGATCTGTCCGGACAGGCAAACCACCTGGGGGTCACCATCCAGGCGGATATCATAAAACAGAAACAGGCGGAAAATAACGGCGGATACAGGGCATTGCAGTATGGCAGGACTCATGACAAGGTCTACTCGGAGCTGACCTCAGACCATCCTGTTGATCTTACCAGGTATCAGGTAATAAACTGCTACATGGGAAGGGTTCCCATGATCAACTCCGGAGGAGCATCCGGAAAGAATGACCTTGCCCAGGTGGTAAGGACTGCGGTCATAAACAAAAGGGCCGGCGGTTCGGGGCTTATAACCGGAAGAAAGGCCTTCCAGAGGCCTATGGAAGAGGGGGCCAAGCTGCTCAGCGGTGTACAGGATGTTTATCTGGATAATAAAATTACCGTGGCCTGAGAATCTTCACGGAGTCCTTCAGGACCTTCACCACCATATGGGGGAGTAGAAATCTCCCCCGTTTTTATTAGTGCGCCCGGCAGGGCGCACCTGCTTGGGGGTGTTTTTATTATGGGGTTTGCGGACATTATGTTTTATATGAAGAAGTGAAGAAACTCCTGTGTGGTTTAAAATAGCTTCAGCTCTTTCCCCATCACCAGAGCGTCTTCGTTGTCCTCCGGGTAGTAATTTTCAATAACTCCAATAATGGAAAAGCCGAATTTTTCATAAAAGATTATTGCTTTGTGGTTGGATGGTCTTACCTCCAGATAGCAGTAACGTGCTCCTGTGGCGATGGCATGGTGGAGAATGCTGTTTAAAAGAAAACTACCGAACCCACTGTTCTGGTAGGAAGGACTGACAGCGATGCTTATAAGATGTATTATGGTTGTGTAGTTTCCGGCAAGGCGCAGGAATGCAGGCTTTTTCCTCAGAAGGTGGTATCCGGCATAGCCGATGATTTTATTGTCATATTCCAGCTTTACAGCGTAGTTG
>JBMCUI010000057.1:0-10466 GCA_048622675.1 Spirochaetota bacterium
GTTTTACCTGCTCCAACCCCAGCATAACCAGAAAAACAACCACCAGGGCTGACAAAAGTACCAGAACACCGCCGGCAGTTTTCCTCTTCATCCTGTAAAAACGCTTTTCCAGAAAAGAGAGCATCCTGCCTATGAGCCTTACAGGATGGAGCCTGTGCGGAGGGTCTCCCAGGAGTAAATCAAGTATAAAACCAAAAACAATATTTGCAATCATTCTACGTTACCATGGTGATAATACATTATAACAATTTTTACTGCTGCGGGGCCCGTACTGGTTGTTTTATCCTGCTCTACATAGAAAAGGCAAGCAGAAGAAGTACTGCCAGGCTGAACACTTCGCAGATTTCAACACCTGCTCCGGTAGTGTCACCGGTAACCCCTCCAATTCTGGCCATGCACAAAAACCCCCAGCACACCCAGAAAAACAAAGAGGCTGCTCCCAGAACCAGGAGAAGGGGGATGCCGGTAAGCAAAAAAATTACTTCCATGAATGCCGCCGAAAGCAGCACATGCCTGGCCTTTATCGAAGAAAGAAAACACTCCCCCATGCTCCCCGGCCTGCCTGCATAGGGGAAAAGCCATCCTGCTGCCGCAACTCCTGCTCTGCTCATGACAGGAAATACCACCAGAAAAACACCACCCCGGCCGGTCTGCACCAGTTCGTACACCAGGCCTATTTTGAGCAGGTATACACAAAAGGCCGCTGCAACACCAAGGGCCCCTGCCCCGGAGTCTTTCATAATGCCAAGGACCTGGTTTCTGGTTTTACCGGATGCCAGAAAGCCGTCAAATGTATCGATAAGACCATCTGCGTGAACGCCTCTGGTGATGACCAGCAGGAACACACATACTACTATCGAGATAAATAAAGGAGTGAAAAAATCCGCCAGGGAGATTGCATATACCATGCCGCCAATGCACACCCCCACTGCCGGATAAAAGACCACAGAACCCCCCATGTCCCGGGGCTCAATGTTTATTCTGCCCAGTCCGGGCATAACAGTTAAAAATCCGAAAGCAAATAAGAGCTGGTTAAGACATTTTTTCATGGCAGCATGCCGGTTTCTGAATTATTCCCCCTCATGCCTTTTTGTCCACACCTGCCTGGTCAAATGTAGCCATGTCATAGTAAAGCCTTACTGCTGCATCCAGCACCTCCATGGCAACCGCTGACCCGGTCCCTTCACCCAGCCTCATTTCCAGGTCAAGCAGGGGGGATTTCCCCAGGTAGCCTACCAGATTATGGTGCCCCCTTTCAGCAGAAAGATGGGAGATAATAAAATAGTCATCTACAGCCGGGCTCAGGGCATGGGCGATCATTGCCCCTGCTGTAGAAATAAACCCATCCACTACTGCCAGCTTTTTCTTTATGGCTGCTCCTAGTATCAGCCCGGCTATCCCCCCTATTTCAAACCCACCCACTCTGGAAAGAACCTCCAGGGGCTTTTGGGGGTCCGGCCTATTTACCGCAATCCCTGTCCGTATCACTTCAATTTTTTTGTGCAGCATCCTGTCATCTATACCCGTCCCCTTCCCTGTAACTTCTGCAGGGTCCCTGCCCATCAGCACCGAAGCTACCGCAGAAGAAGCAGCTGTATTTCCTATGCCCATGTCCCCGGTGCCAAGCACATCAAAATCATAATCCAGGGCCAGTTGTATACCTGCTTCCACTGCACGCCTGGCCTGCTCCATACTCATAGCAGGGCCCCGGGCAAAGCTCCTGGTACCGTAGTCAATTTTTCTGTTAACAAATCCCCTGCACTCCAGGTCACTGCACACCCCCATATCCACAACCACCACCTCGCACCCCCCATGTTTCGCCAGTACATTTACTGCTGCACCCCCGTTTATAAAGTTTGCAACCATCTGCGCGGTTACACTCTGGGGATAGGCGGAGGTCCCCTCCCGGGCAACACCGTGGTCTGCAGCCATGGTAAAAATTATCCTTCGGTCACAGCAGGGGTTTGCAGTGACCTGGGCCTTTGCCAGCTGTTTGCACAGCTCCTCCAGCTTGCCCAGGCTGCCCGGGGGTTTTGTCTGCGAATCAAGCCTTGTTTGGACATCCTGCAGGACCTTTTTCTCTGCAGGTTTTACCATTGCAATATATTCTTCCAGGGTTTTCATTATCCCTTCCCTACTCGGTATAGGACTTCTTAAGCCCTTTTTTGCGCTCATGTCGTTCCAGGGCCAGTTCTATCAGTCTGTGAGTAAGCTCGGTAGGACCAATCCCACTGTATTCCCACAGTTTGGGATACATGCTTATCCTGGTAAATCCGGGGATGGTATTCAATTCATTGACCAGGACCTGGTTATTTTCTTTCAGAAAAAAGTCCACCCTGGCCATTCCCTCGCAGCAGAGGACCCTGAAGGTTTCAACTGCCAGCTGCTGTATCCTTTGGCAAATATCTTCTTCCAAAGGAGCAGGCACCTTGAGCACAGCCCCTTGTTCATCTACATACTTGGCGTCATATGAATAAAACTCGTGGGAAGGGACTATCTCACCCGGGGCAGATGCAGCAGGGTGCTGGTTTCCCAGAACGGAGCACTCAATTTCCCTGCCCTGAATATACTCTTCCACCACTATCTTGTCATCATACCTGAATGCCTCCTGCACTGCATTTTCCAGCTCCTGCTTGTTCCGGACTTTGGTTATACCCACAGAGGAGCCCAGGTTGGCAGGCTTGACAAAAACAGGCATACCCAACTTTTGTTGAATCTCATCAAAATGATGGGTCTTCAAAGATATGGAATACACCAGAAAACGGGGAATGGGTATTTCAGCCTGTGCTAACAGCCGCTTCATTACATCCTTGTCCATTCCCACACTGGAGCCCAGCACTCCGGCCCCTACATAGGGAATATCAGCCAGCTCCAGGAGTCCCTGAATGGTGCCGTCCTCTCCGCAGGTGCCGTGAAGTACAGGAAAGACCACGTCCACCTGATCTATGGCTTTGCTGTCACCGAGCCTGAGAAGCTGATAACGGTTTTTATAGGGAACAAAAGTTACCGGTTCACCTGAGTCGGCAATTTCACCGGGATCGGGAAAAAACCCCGGGTCAGTAATATGGACCCACCTGCCGGTTTTATCAATACCTATCAGCACCACCTGATACTTCCGTCGGTCCAGGGAGCTGACAATATTTTTCGCAGACTGCAGGGAGACTTCATGCTCCGCTGACCTTCCTCCAAAAAGCACAGCAATCTTTTTTTTATTTTTCATCAACAGGTCCCCATTCCTGTGAAATTAACTATATGACAGCGCATAACATAAAAGTTTTATCAGGAAAACTTTAAACTCAGTAATTAATGGATTTCCAGGGCAGATTTAAAAATATCCTCTATAGTTTCTCTTTTTCTTATCAGCCGGGGCCTGCCGTCTTTCACCATCACCTCTGCGGGCCTGGGGCGTGAGTTGTAATTTGAGGCCATAGAGTACCCGTAGGCCCCGGCATTGGTTATGCACACAATGTCACCTTCCCTGAACAGCGGCAGCTCCCTGTCCACAATCCCATTTTCATCCCTGGTCAGTGTATCACCTGATTCACACAGGTTCCCCGCTATAACCTGCGGGATGGTCTGAGAGTTCACCCTGCCGGCATGTACAATTCGGTGAAAGCTGCCGTACATGGCCGGCCTGATCAGATGGTGGAAGCCGGTATCCACACCTGCAAACCGGTGCTTCTGGCCCTCCTTTACAGCCGTAACCAGTGCCAGAAGAAAACCGCTTTCTGCAACCAGGTACCTGCCGGGTTCAATAACCAGCCGCAGTTTTTTACCATAGCGGCCACAGAACTTTTCAAACTTCCTGGTAATTTCCTCCCCCAGCAGGCCTACATCTATTCTCTGTTCGTTTTCTCCGTAGGGGACCCCCAGCCCGCCCCCGAAATCTATAAAATCCAGACCAGTAAATTGTTCGGCTGTTTCCAGAAGCACATCCATAGCCTTTTTGAACATCTCCACATCCAGTATTCCAGAACCCATGTGCTGGTGAATTCCCTTTATGGAAAGGGTATAATTTTTGGATATTTCTTTTATCCGGTCCACTTTTGTATAGTCTATACCGAACTTGCTTTCCGGCCCGCCTGTAATTACGTGGCCGTGATGACCTGCCCCCACATCGGGGTTGATCCGCACGCATATATCTATGCCAGGAAAACTCCTTCCTACCATCTCCAGCTGAGAAAGTGAATCTATGTTCAGCATCACCCCGCTGGACAGAGCATATTCCAGCTCCTGTTTTGCAGCATTATTGGTGGTAAAAAGCACAGCCGAAGGGTCAAACCCCGCCTTCAGTGCTGCATAAATCTCTCCTGGGGAAACCGCATCAATACCCATTTCCTCCTGCCTGAATACTTTCATTATTTCTATATTAGTATTTGCCTTGCATGCATACTTAATTTCTTTATTTTCGTAGTCAATTGCCTGAAAAAGCTCTCCTGCTCTCCGGCGGAGAGTATCCTCCTCATATACGAATAGAGGGCTTTGAAATTCCCTGGTCAGTTCCTCGGCATACCTTCCCCCCAGAACCAACCTGTTGTCTTTAACTTCCATACAGCCTCCCCTCTGGAGTTAATCTGACCTTTTGAATGCAAAGGTTTTCCTGTGTTAATTTTAGAGGTTAATTTAAAAAAATATCTTTTATTAGTCTATTAAAACCTGTACCTTTTGAAAAAGGATAAGAAGGCATCATGAGTGAAAGAGAATACCCATCCACACCGATCTCAGGAGTGGGAGCAGTAGTTTTTAAGGATGACAAACTCCTGCTGATAAAGAGAGGGAAGCCTCCGCTGGAGGGGCGCTGGTCCCTTCCTGGAGGCAAAACCAGATGCTCGGAAAACCTGGTTCAGGCATTGAACAGAGAGGTCGGTGAAGAATGCAATATAGGAATAGAAATAATTGACCTGGTCAAATTATTTGAATACACCCAAAAGGATGACCGAGGTGCTGTAAAGTACCACTACATTGTATTCGACTTTGCGGCGGAGTACACCTCAGGCAGTCTTGAGCACTCCTCCGACGCTTCGGATGCCCTGTGGGTCCCTGTGCACCAGCTCCACCGCTATCCTCTCAGCAAGGAGATGAAAGAGGTTATACAGGAGGGATGGAAAGTTCTTAAAAACACCGGTCACCGGCAGGGGCAGACCAGGATATAATCACGACGTCAGATAATCAAGGAAACTTTTGGCCAGGTTGGAAAGTATGGCCCCCTTCTTGGTTGCCAGGTAGTAGTTTCTGGAAGCATTGAAGTTTTTTATTGTTATGGCTTTAAGATCACCTTTCTTCATCTCGCTTTCCAGAATAAATGAAGGAATAAACGCACATCCCACCCCATATCTTATTATATTGAGGGATGCCTCAGGAAGACCTATTTCGGAAATAATGTTAAGTTCAGTGATATCAATATTGTATTCTTTCAGCTTTTGGATAAGAAACCTCCGGACCCCTGCCTCCTTCTGATTGATTATAAGCGGCACCTTTTTCAGGTAATCCAGGTCTATTTCTTCAGGAATATCGGTATCCTTATGGGTAGTAAGCTTGAGCTCGTCTCCCAGGAATGTTGTATACTCCAGGGTGTCATTCATTCTGGCTCCTACGAAACCAATGTCAATCAACTCGTTCTCTACCATGTAGGATATATTTGCAGTATCGTTGAGCTCATATATTATATATGAGCCCTGGTGCATCTTTTTAAACTCGGCAATCTTTTTATGAAGAATGTAGATCACCGGGATATGGCTGGAGCCGATGCGGAGAATGCTTCCATCTTTATAGTCCATCAGCTTGAGCTCTTTGTCCAGATTGTCCACCATGCTGAGCATGTTCTTGGCAAATTTGTAAAAAAGCTTGCCCTTCCTGGTGAGCTCGATGCGCTTGTGCTTTCTTCTGAAAAGAACAGACCCTATTTCCCGCTCCAGCCTGATTATCTGCTGGGTTACGGCCGGCTGGGTCAGGGCTTCAAGCTCGGCAGCTTTGGAAAAGCTCTTCAAATCTGCTACCAGTAAAAACAATTTCAACTGCTTGGTATTCATTGCACTTCACTTGACCAGGGTTTAAGCCACTTTCATTATACCAGGAATATATCATATAATGAAAGGCAAAACAAAAGAAAAAAATCAACCCCCAGCAGCCGTATATCACAAAACTTATTGTTATCTTCCCTGTCCACATGGATTATTGTAATACTAATGGATAAAAAACCTGAAATAAAACCAGGAGGTAGACATTATGCCGGTCCGACATGCACACGCACTGTGGGAAGGAACACTGGCCAAGGGAAAAGGCAAGATTGGATTGGGGAGCGGGAGTTTTGAGGGGCCCTATTCATTTGGTTCCCGGTTTGAGGAAGCACCCGGTACCAATCCGGAAGAACTCATCGGAGCCGCCCATGCAGGCTGCTTCTCCATGGCTCTGGCCCATGAGCTTACCCAGAAGGGATACGCTCCCCGTCAGATAAGAACATATGCAGATGTTACTCTGGTAAAGGAAGACGGGGGGTTCAAAATAACTTCAGTGGAATTATCCACAGAAGCACAGGTGCCCGACATTGATGAGGAGGCCTTTCTTGATTTCGCCGGGGGAGCAAAAGATAACTGTCCGGTATCCAAAGCACTGGCAGGCACAGAAATCAAGCTGAAGGCCAGACTGGTAGGATAGTAACCATACTGATTTTTCTCCGGGCTTGCATCCCTTTAATCAACAAAATCTGTTGCCCTTCTCTTTTCCAGCGGATACCTCAGCTTGCTCAGTCCGGCCTGCTCTATCTGCCTGATCCTCTCTTTGGTCAAATTGTACCTGTCCCCTATCTTCTTCAGGGTATGGACAGCCTTCCCGTTCAGCCCAAAATGGCGGATTATTACATCCCTCTCAATGGGCTTAAGCCTGCCCATTGCCTGGTTTATGGCCTCTTGAAGCTGCCTATCCATGACCTGTTCATCGGGCAGCTCGTTTTTATTGTCATCAATAAGCTCCAGGGTGGTATCAGAGTTGTCATCAGCTGAGATTTTCTGGTCCAGCGACACCGGTCTGTACACCTTTTTCAATTCTTTTGCTGTGTCTGTTTCTTCACCCTGGTAATTATTGGAAAGCTGGGGAGCATATTTCAGGGGAACCTTGATGGAGGTAGACTGCTCGAAAATGGCCTTCAGTATGTAGTGACGTATCCACCACCTGGCATAGGAGATAAACTTGTAGCCCTTTTTTACATCAAACTTGTCCACTGCTCTCATCAGGCCCATATTGCCTTCGTTTACCAAATCCGTCAGAGGCAGGCCCAGCCCCTGGTATCTCACTGCTATGCTAACCACAAACTTTAAATTAGAAACTATCAGCTTTTCCTTTGCTTTCTGATCTCCCTCAAGTATTTTTTCAGCGCATTCGCGTTCTTCCTGCCTTGATAGTACAGGAATTTTCTCTATCTGCTTTAAATAGATCTGCACGGAGTTCTTTTCTCTACTTTTTTTCATAAGTCCTCCCATTTTGCTTTACTGGAGCGTAATTTTTATCTCCTCATTTGCACCCCTAATTTTACATTTGCAGGATGAATATGGGAATAAACCACCTGGTCTATTTTTTCTACTATTCTGGTCTACCAGGTAAGAAAAAACAGGCTAAAAAAAGAAATATTATAAGGAAGGTCGTTAAAAAATCTTATACCTGAATGATTCCGTTTTTAATGGAGTATTTTATCAGGCCGGCTTTGGTATGAATGGAAAGTTTCTTCATGATGTTATTTTTGTGAACATGTACAGTATATGGTGAAACGTCCAGTGCAGAGGCAATATCTTTTTCTGTATACCCTTCGCATATCAGCTTGAGTATTTCCCTCTGCCTTGAAGTCAGCTGGGCCTCCGGCTGGTATTCCTGAGGGGACTTTCCTGTACCCAGAAAACCCTCCACCACATATTCTGACACTCCTGGACTCAGGTAGTACCTGCCCCTGTACACTTCATTTATTGCCCTTACTATCTCCTCAGCAGCACATTCTTTCAATACATATCCTTTTACTCCGCTTTTAAGGGCCCTTTCCACCAGTACTTTGTCATTATACATACTCAGAACCACTATCTTGCTTCCAGGTCTTTTTTTTAAAAGCCTCTCTGCTGTGTCTATCCCGCTCAACACAGGCATTGCTATATCCAGCAGATAAACATCAGCAGGCTTTGTCTCACACAGCTGCAGGACCTGCTTGCCGTTGGAAGCTTCACCTATAACTTCAATTTCATTGTCCCTGCTGTCCATAATAGCCTTGATCCCGTCCCTGACTACTGCATGGTCATCTGCCAGGACCACCTTTATACTCACCGTGCTCTCCTTGATTTGTATACAGGAATTTCCCAAATTGTAATCACTTTTTTCAGTATAGTAAAGAACAAAACTTCTGTCCGGAATACCTCTCTTGACCCACAGGTAGTTGTTGATTAACCTTTGTTCTAGGGAGGTTATCTATAACAAATACCACTCCGGAGGTAATTTTATATCATGGCAGAACAGGAACAAAAAAGCCTCAGGCTTAAGGTGGCAGGAGCTCAGGAGCGCGATGTTGGAAAAGGCACTGCGCGAAGACTCCAACATGGAAAGACTCCCCATGCGGCTGTTTGAACATGCTCTGAAAGAAACCAGGCCATCTGTTACACCTGAAATGGAGGACGAGTACAAACGAATAGCCGAAAAACTGAAAACCGAAAGCGTGAGAACCAGGAGAAAGACAGGATTCGCAGTACCCGGCGAAGAGTGAGCCCACTACCCCGAAACAATTAAACTGATTGCATCACTCCCCTATCCAGCTAATCATCTGTAGGGAGGCGAAAATTATGACCAGGCTGAGGGTTATCAAAGGTGCCAGAGTTACCGGATGTTGAAATTTTCAGGCAGTATCTGAATGCCACTTCCCTCCACCAGCAGATAAAAAAAGTACACCTGTATAGCCCTGAAATGCTGAAAAACAGTTCTCCTGGTATTTTTCAGAAAAAGTTGACAGGCTGTACCTTTACCGGCACTTCCAGGCACGGAAAACACCTGTTTGCTGAACTGTCAAGCCATCTGCAGGTGGTCTTGCATTTCGGGATGACCGGGTTTTTAAGTTATTTTAAAAACAGCGGGCACGGCTCCTCCCATATAAGGCTGCTTATTGAGTTCACAGGCGGTTACTGCCTGGCCTATCACTGCCAGAGGAAGCTGGGCCTGGTAGATGTCACTGAAAACAAACAAGAATACATAAAAAACCTGGGACTGGGCCCTGACCCGCTGGACCACAGGTTTGGGCCGGAAAACTTTATCAATATATTAAAACATAAAAAGTGCAGTATAAAATCAGCCCTGATGAACCAGAAATACATAGCAGGAATAGGCAACATCTACGCAGATGAGGTACTGTTTATGTGGGGCATCCATCCCCTGAGCAGGACAGAAAAGATGGATGAACAGCTGCTGAAGGAAGGCTACCGGTCAATGATAAAAGTACTGGAAACAGCAATTGCCTGTGGGGCCAATCCGGATTTATTTCCTTCAGGCTACCTTCTTCCCTTCAGGCAAGAAGGCTCGCACTGCCCCACATGCGGCGGAACCATTGCCAGAATGAAAGTCATAGGACGCAGTGCCTATTTCTGTGAAAAACATCAGGAAAAAATAGCATAACATTTTTTCCGGGCAGGGAAAATCGGAGCAGAATAAATGGCTGTAATACTCGGGGGAACAATAAAATAATTTGATTTTCATTCAGAATCAGAATATACTTACACTACGTATACAAATATTTAACGATCTTTTTTCTTCTCCATGGAAATTATAGATAAAATTCCTTTACACATCAATCCTCAGAAGGTGGCCAGGGCCCTTCACCTGGAAAAAAAGAAAGACCAGCTGGAAGGCATGATAAACCGGCTCCTGGACGAAGTAGAAAAAGTAGTCAACCCCAAGGCCCTGTACAGGGTCTCGTATATTGAAGATAAAACAGACCACACGGTAAAAATTGAAGGCATTACCTTTTCCAGCAGAGTACTCAGAGTAAACCTGGAAAATGCCGAACGAGTTTTTCCTTATATAATTACCGCCGGAAAAGAACTGGACTCCATAGCAATTCCCGGACAGGATTTTATGAAAAACTTCTGTCTGGATGCAATAAAAGAAATGGTGCTGGAGGAGGCCTCCTCCTACCTGGAAAAATACCTGAAAGACAAATATGTTCCCGGAACGCTTTCCCATATGAGTCCCGGGTCCCTGAATGACTGGCCGGTAACCCAGCAGAAACAGGTGTTTTCACTGTTTGGAGACGTACAGAAGCTTATCGGGGTGAGGCTTACCGAAAGCTTTATTATGGACCCCATAAAATCTGTTTCAGGAATATATTTCCCTACACAGTTTGACTTTAAAAGCTGTATGCTTTGCACAAAGGAGCGCTGTCCCAAAAGAAAAGCAAAATACAACCCGGATATGGCGGCAAAATATCAACTGAGTACCTAGAGGTATTC
>JBMCUI010000058.1:0-10434 GCA_048622675.1 Spirochaetota bacterium
CTTTCATCCTCTGGTGAAAGAGCTCAATACTGTGGCAAGCTGTTTGATGCACTCTTTTTCACTTGTTTCATACCTGTTGATAAATTGAACAGATATGTAGGGCAGGTGCCCCCGGTAAGCCCTGCAGGGCAGTCTTCCCCCTGGTCCATGGGTATGTGCTGTGCTGCTGGAGCTGTTTGAAACTGCTGGCCTGCTTTTTCCTGCAGTGGACTTTTTTTTCTTTGTACTGCCCTTAAGGGAGGATTTTTTGGAGGGGGTGTTTTTTCTGCTTGTAGATTTAGTAGGGAGCGGTCGCCTGAGAGTCCACCGGATATGACCCACATATCCTTGTATACCCTGCCCAGGATGCCCAGGGTCTCCTCGTCACGGTAGCCTTTGTGCACCAGTCTGGTGAGAAGATTCCGTGATTTTTCCAGAAAACCGCACTTGATGAGCGCAAGGCCGTAGAGCTGGTTGAGGCGAAGGTTCTCGGGAAAATGGCCCAGGCCCTCTTTGAGAATATCATGGGAAAACATAGACTGGCCCAGGTTGTACGCTGTCTCCCCCAGACGTATGTAAAAATGGGGATGACTGGTCCAGAGATTTTCATCTCTTGTCTGCTCTCCAGGAGAAAAAATCAATTAAGAATCATTTAGAAGTTCTTACAGGGTAAAATCAATTATAGGTATTCTATACACTCTGTGTATTACTGAGCTTTTTACACTGGGGGAGGTCCAGGTTGCATTCTCTGAACAGGTAGCATGTTTTTTTGCATATAGATACCAGCATCAGCATAACCGGTACCTCTATGAGCACCCCTACCACTGTAGCAAGTGCGGCACCGGAGTCAAGACCATAAAGCATTGTAGAAGTTGCGATAGCCACCTCAAAGTGATTGGAAGCCCCGATCATGGATGCAGGCGCAGCATCATGATAGGATAGTTTCAACACCCGGGAAAGCAGGAAGTATCCCAGTGAGAAAATTAATACTGTCTGGATAAACAAAGGAATGGCGATCCATAGAATAGTGAGAGGTGTTCGAAGAATAATTTCTCCCTTGAATGAAAAAAGCAGTACCAGAGTTAAAAGAAGAGCGGTAATGCTGACAGGAGTAAGAATGTGCATGAACTTCTGGTTGAACCACTGGAGCCCTTTTCGCCTGATAATCAGCTTTCTGGAAAAGTACCCTGCAACCAGCGGAAGCCCCACATATACGGTTACAGATAGCAGAATGGTCCTCCAGGGTATGGGCATGGCATTCACCCCCAAAAGGAAACCTCCCAATGGAGCATACAGCAATAGCATGGTAAGGGAGTTTATGGCTACCATCACCAGGGTAAGCCCGTCATTTCCCCGGGCCAGGTAGCTCCACATTAATACCATGGCGGTACATGGAGCAATGCCCAGGAGTATGGTCCCGGAAATGTAGCTTCTCCACAGCTCCACCTGCTGTCCGGTTTTTATTATTTCCGTACCCGGAATAAAGTCTTTAAACAGCACTCCCAGAAAAACTGATGCAATCAAATACATGGAAAAGGGCTTAATGGCCCAGTTGATAAACAGGGTCATCCCCACCGGCCTGGGGGTCTGAGCTGCCCGGAGGACTTCGGAGAAGTCTATTTTTACCATAATTGGGTACATCATGAAAAACAGGCAGATGGCAATGGGTATGGAAACCTGGTATAGGGACATGGCATCCAGCTTTACTGCCAGCGATGGAGCTGTTTTGCCCAGCAGTATTCCTGCACCAATACACAGGGCTACCCACAGCGTAAGGTACTTCTCAAAGACATTAAGCTTTCTTTCTTTTGCCATTACTGGTCTCCTTTCGTTTTTCCTGTTGATGCAGCCTTTTCCATACCTTGTGAAGCTGCCGCTGCTTGCTGAACGTTGCAGGTTTTTTATTGTATGTATTTTTTTACCTGCTCCACTGACATTACTTTTCCGGAAGATTTAACCTGTTCATCTATTACCAGTGCAGGAGTCATGGCAACCCCGTAGTCCATAATCTGGTTGATATCGGTTACTTTTTGAATATCCGCACTGACACCGGCTGCTTCCAGTGCTTTTTTTACATTTTCCTCCAGTTTATTGCATTTGGGACAGCCTTTGCCCAGTATCTTGATAACCATTTGAATTACCTCCTCAGCTAAAATAATGACCGAAAATCATGCCGCAGGCAGTAGACATTACTACTACCAGCAAAATATAAACCAATGTTTTTTTTGTACCAATTACACTTCGTATTACCAGCATATTCGGAAGCGAAAGAGCAGGTCCGGCCAGCAGAAGGGCCAGTGCTGGTCCTTTCCCCATCCCGCTTCCAATAAGGCCCTGAAGAATGGGAATCTCTGTAAGAGTGGCAAAATACATAAATGCTCCTACCACTGATGCGAAAAGGTTGGCCCTGAGACTGTTGCCTCCCACCAGGGCTGCTACCCATTCCGGGGGAATGACACCTCTCTGATGGGGTCTTCCCAGAAGGAATCCGGCAGCCATTACCCCTGCAAAAAGCAGTGGCAGAATCTTCTTGGCAAAATCCCAGGTTGAATGTACCCATTCCCCCAGCTCGGATTTATGAAACCAGGATACAATAATGTACAATAAAACTAAAAAGAATGCTCCGGTAATGATGTATTTTGCCCTGTATATGCTATTCCATACCGGCATACCCGGTTCCCTGCTCCAGTTGAGGAAGACAATTATACCAATAAGAGTGAAGAAAAAAAGCCCGATCTGCCATCCTGATTTTTCCATGTGGTCCTGAGGAGCGACCAGGCCGGTGTCTCTTGTTCGTTTCTTTTCTGATTTCAGGAATACCAGATGCATCAGAAGCCCGATTACTATTGAAAATACAATTGCTCCCAGAGCTCTGGCTGCACCAAGCTCCAGCCCCAGGACCCTGGCGGTAAGGATAATGGCCAGAATATTGATAGCAGGGCCTGAATATAAAAATGCCACTGCAGGTCCTATGCCTGCTCCTTTTTTATATATTCCCGCAAACAGAGGCAGGACTGTACAGGAGCACACCGCCAGTACTGCACCGGAAACGGATGCCACTGCGTAAGAAATCACCTTGTGTGCCTGTGCTCCCAGATACCTCATTACTGATCCCTGGCTTATAAAGTTGGCGATTGCTCCGGCAATGAAGAAAGCAGGAACCAGGCAGAACAGCACATGCTCGCGTACATACTCCTGCAGCATGTAGAATGCTTCCAGAAGCGCTTTCGATACAACGCTGCTGGTGAAAGGAATAAAATAAGCTGCTGCAAACACCAGAACGAGCAAGAGGAGCTTTGTTTTTTCTTTCATAAGTATTCCTTCGTTTCGATATGTTACGAAATATAGAATTAAAATTTACAATCGTCAAGATGCCAGTGCAATTTATATTTGACCATTCAGTCTACTAAGACTATGGTTACATACAGTATTCCTGCGGTGTTATTCTAGAATACGATGAAAACAGGGGAGGGTGATATGAAATACAGAAACCTGGGCAGAACAGGCATGAAAGTATCCGAAGTAAGCTTTGGTGCATGGGCCATAGGAGGAAGCTGGGGGCCTGTGGACGACAGGGACTCCATGGCAGCCCTGCATAAAGCAGTGGACCAGGGAGTCAATTTTTTTGATACTGCAGACAAATACGGTGACGGCAGAAGCGAGCGGTTGATTGCCAGGCTCGGAAAGGAGCGTTCAGAAAACATTTATGTAGCAACCAAGGCAGGAAGAAAACTGGACCCTCATGTGGCAGACGGTTACAACAGGCAGAATATCACCGGGTTTGTAGATGAAAGCTTGAAAAATCTGCAGACCGATTCTCTGGATCTTCTTCAGCTTCACTGTCCTCCTACAGAGGTATACTACCGCCCTGAAGTGTTTGAATTCCTGGATGATCTGGTCAAACAGGGCAAAATTAAGAACTACGGTGTGAGTGTAGAAAAGGTGGAACAGGCGCTTAAAGCCATTGAATATCCTGGGTTAAAAACAGTGCAGATAATTTTTAATATGTTCCGCCAGCGTCCGTCAGAACTGTTTTTCAGGGAAGCAAAGCGCCGGAATATAGGAATCATTGTGAGGGTGCCCCTGGCCAGCGGACTGCTTACTGGAAAGATGCAGAAGGAGACCCAGTTTCCGCCCGATGATCACCGTAACTTCAACAGGGAGGGGAAATATTTTGACAGGGGTGAGACATTTGCTGGAGTAGATTTTGAAACAGGTCTCAGGGCTGTTGAGGAGCTGAAGGGTGTGGTTCCTTCAGGTATGACCATGGCACAGTTTGCACTGCGATGGATCTTGATGTTTGATGAGGTCTCCTGCACCATTCCTGGAAGCAAAAAACTTCACCAGGTGGAAGATAATGTAAAGTCCTCCGATTTTCCCCCGCTCACAGATGAACAAATGAACAAGGTAAGAGAAGTATACCAGAAATACATTAAAGCTCAAGTCCACCACCGGTGGTAACAGGACAGTATCTTTTGGTAACTAAGACAAAAGATATTATCTTATTAGATGTGCTCAAAGACAGGTTCAGTGGGAAACAGGTATGAAGTAAACTCTGGTAAGAGGAGAAATGCTTGACCATGAAGGGCAATTCAATAATGGAGAAGATACAAAACAACATTGTATTTTTGCTGCATTTTATTCGCTATCCCAGAAGGGTGGGCACACCACTTCCCTGTGCCCGAAGTATCGGCTCTGCTGTAGCCAGGGAGCTGGAAAATGCCGGTGCCAGCAAAGTAGTTGAACTGGGCTCCGGTCTGGGAAGTATCACCCAGGGTATACTGGATGCAATTGACCACAGCACCAGGCTGCTCTGTATTGAGAAAACACCTGCTTTCTGCCAGCAGCTCAAAAACCGTTTTGAAGACAGGGTAGTGGTTGTTCAGGGCAATGCTCTAGAACTAAAAAGTATACTCTCAGGTACCGAATGGGACAAACCCGATGCGGTGGTCTGCTCTATTCCCATGGCAAATGATTTTGCCGGCTTGCTCTGTAATGAAATTGCAAAAGTATTGTACCCTGATAAGTTATTTCTTCAGGTTACAAATTATAATTCAGCCATTGAGGAATATTTTACCATTAATAAAACATTGCGTTTCATGGCGAATGTACCACCGGAACAGCTCCATATAGCTATTCCCAGAGAAGGTCTCTTTAATAAGTAGAAAATATTTTGAGGATAATACTCAAGTGAACAGAGAAGCCCGCTAAATAGAACTGATCCTGGTTTTGAAATGAAAAAAATACTTGTCTACATTGCCTGCAATTTCATTATTCTGGTCATTGCCGTTGCAGTGATAGGTGCGGCCAGCAGGGACCACAGTGAAATGCCTGAACATCTGAAAGGCAGTTACATTGACATTTCTGGTCTCAGGATACGCTATGTTCAGAAAGGCAAGGGAAGAGATGTACTGTTTATTCACGGGAGCCCCGGGTCCATTGAAGACTGGTCTCCGCTTGCTGAAGATCTTTCTTCACAATTCAGACTGACGTGTTATGACAGGCCTGGTCAGGGCTTCAGTGGTACACCAAACGAAAGTTTCCACCTGGAAAATAATGCACGAATAGCTTTCCGGCTCATTGAGAAGCTGGGGTTGATCGATCCGATAGTGGTGGGGCATTCCTATGGAGGAAGCACTGTACTGGCCATGGCTGTAGCCGGTCCTGCGAATGTTGGACCATTTGTAACTATTGGTGCAGGGCGTATCAAAAAGAGAACATAAGCCCGGTTTATCAATTAGTCACCATACCTCTGTTGGGAAGAGGTGTTGCTGCAGTTTCTGTACCATTTTTTGGATATGGAATGATTAAAAAAGGTATAATCGATGGGTTTTATCCTGACCAGGATACAATACCAGATGGTTTTATAAAAACAAGGTATCAAATTTGGTCCCGTACAAAAGTGTTTGTTTCTATGGCCAGAGAAGAATTGAACCTGAACCAGGACCTTAAAAGGCTTGCAGATCACTATCGTAACATTAACAGCAGAATGGTCATAATTCATGGCTCAGAAGACAGGATAGTTCCGGTACAGAATGCCAGAAAACTGCACGAAGCAATAAATAACTCTGTTTTGCATGTTTTTCCAGGAATAGGTCACTATGTTCAATTTGCTTCTCCTGCTGAAGTTAAAGAAATCCTTTTAAATTTGTAAGATATGGCTGCCAATCGCACCCAATTTCACAGACTGGTTGAACTGATAAAAGGCTCCAGCAAAGCTCTTATTTTTACTGGAGCCGGCATATCTACAGGCAGCGGTATTCCGGATTATCGCGGACCCAGGGGACTGTGGAAGACCAGGAGCCCTGTGTATTACACGGATTTTCTTAACTCCGAGCAGGAAAGAGCCCGGTACTGGGCCCAGAAACTGGAGGTCTGGGATAGATTCAAAAATGCCAGGCCCAATAATGCACATAAGGCGGCAGTGGAGCTGGAGCATGCAGGAAAACTGCTGATGGTGGTTACCCAGAACACCGATGGCCTGCACAGGCGGGCCGGGACCTCTCTATCACACCTGGTGGAAATGCATGGCACAGTACTGGAGACAGAATGCCAGAGCTGCCACAGGAGGGATAACCCTGAACCATATTACCAGCAATTCAGGAAAACGGGAAAAGCACCCACCTGCACATGCGGAGGATATATGAAGCCGGCAACCATCTCTTTTGGACAGAACCTCCGGCAGTCAGACCTTGAACGGGCATTTGATGCAGCAGCAAACACAGACCTGGTCATTTCTCTGGGGTCGACGCTCTCGGTTACCCCTGCTGCCAGTGTTCCCCTTGAAGCTGCATCACGCGGAGTGCCCTATGTGATCATTAATCAGGGACCCACTGAGCATGATTCTATGCCGGAAGTAACCCTTCGATTTGAAGGAGATGTGGTGGAAATATTCCCCGATGCGGTAAGAACAGCTCTCTAGTGAAGGACACCAATGGATGAACAAGAACCGGTGGATTATCCTGTTGATGGTACCCTGGACCTGCATACATTCAGGCCGGAGGACGTTTCAGAGTTGGTGCCTGAGTACCTGCATGAGTGCAGGAAAAAGGGCATTTACCAGGTACGAATTGTTCATGGCAAGGGCAAGGGGATTTTAAGATCAAAAGTCCATTCTGTGCTGAAGCGGATGAACACGGTTGAGTGTTTTAGGCTGGCAGGAGACGGTGCAGGAGGATGGGGAGCAACCATAGTAACATTAAAACCACTCGGTTGATGACAGAGATAGAGAAATTTAAAAACACAGTATACGACTATTATACAAGAAACGGCCGGACTCTGCCCTGGAGATGTACC
The DNA here is from genome assembly GCA_048622675.1 of Spirochaetota bacterium. Classification (GTDB taxonomy): domain Bacteria; phylum Spirochaetota; class B62-G9; order B62-G9; family DRHN01; genus JBMCUI01. The sequence continues at coordinate 7,276 of JBMCUI010000058.1, forward strand.
AAGGACCCCTATAAGATACTTGTCTCTGAGGTGATGCTGCAGCAGACCCAGGTACAGCGGGTTATGGAGAAGTACAGTGCATTTATAGAGCGATTTCCAACAGTACAGAGGCTTGCTCAAGCACCACTGAGAGATGTGATGCAGTCATGGCAGGGCCTGGGGTACAACAGGCGGGCGCTGGCACTGTGGAAGCTGGCTGCCCTGGTAGTTGAGCGCTATAAGGGCAGATTACCGGATGAGCATGCAGAACTTACCAGCTTGCCGGGTATAGGAAACGCCACTGCAGGTGCAATATGTGTATTCGCGTTTAATAAGCCGGTTGTATTTGTAGAGACTAATATTCGCAGTGTATTTCTCCATCACTTCTTTGCGCAGGAACGAGTCGTCAGTGACAATATGATTATCCCCTTAGTTAGGGATACCCTCGATCACCACCACCCTCGAAAGTGGTATACTGCGCTTATGGACTACGGGACCCACCTGAAGAAGCAGTTCGGCAACCCCAATCAAAGGAGCACCTCCTACCACCGACAGAGTGCTTTTCATGGTTCTGATCGGGAAGCCCGGGGAATGGTCCTGAAGATTGTGTTGGAAACACAGGGTTGCAGCGAACAGGTGCTGGTGAACAAAACTGACCTGCCTTCAGCACGCCTCAGGCCCATTATCAACACACTGCTGCAGGAAGGACTGATCCGCAAACAGAGGGGTCAATTAACAGTATAAAAACGGACCAAATAAAAACTCGGTTTACGACAACATAGGACGTGCACGAGATCAGTTTTCGCTACATGGCAGCCGCTTCTCATGTTTAATTTTATTTTGGCAGGATACAGGTTTGAAGGATTTGAAGCCTTTCTGGTTCCCTTCACCGCAGGAGGGTTTCTCTATATCGCATCTGCCGATCTCATTCCAGAGCTGAAAAAAAGAGTGCAATTTTTTTAAATCTACAATACAGTTTATCAGTATACTTCTGGGGATAGCTTTGATGGGCCTTCTTTTGCTCCCTGAATGATGATCTTGCCAGGCTCAGCCCGGTTATCCCCAGAAGGAGTAGAGCGTTGATAAAGGCAACCAGGACTTCCACTCTGAAGTAGCTGATGGTCTTGTTGATGTATGCAGGCCGCGATGAAACTCCAATAGCAAAAAAGCTTATTCCAAGAACAAATACATGGGTGAACATATGCCCCGCATCTCTCAGGAGCGCCAGACTTTTTGTTATAAGCCCCCCTGCTGCTCCTCTTTTTTCTGTTTACACGTGCTCCCCGTACCTGGTGGCTGTTCGGTACCGGTGGACTGTATATGGTGCAGCTGGTCATTCTCATCGTTTTTCCTGTGTTGCTTATGCCCATATTCTTCAAACAGCAGCCCGTACAGGACCAGGAGCTGAAAAAGGATATTGGAAAGCTCCTCGAACAGGCAGGCCTGAGGGTGCAGGGGGGTATACTCCTTCAATCTCAGCTCTAGGACCAAAAAAGAAAATGCAGCCCTCACCGGGCTCTGGAAAACCAGAAGAGTGCTGCTGGCGGATACCCTGCTGAATAACAGGAGCAAAGACCAAATCATGGTGGTGCTCGCCCATGAGCTGGGGCATCACATCAGGAGGCACATTACCAAACTGGCCTTTATAGGGCTTGGCACACCCTTCGTTCTTTTCTTTGCAGCCCACCGAACTATGGTGGGTTTTCCCGGCTTCCCCGAGGAGGTTGAGGCTTCCCTGGCAGTGTTTCCCATATTTATGGTGGTCACCGGTGGGCTTTCTGTACCCATACGTATACTTACCAACGCTTATTCCAGAACCAAGGAGCGGGAGGCTGACCTGGTGGCCCTGCAGCTTACCGGAGACTCTCGGGCCTTTATCGCCGTGATGGCAGGACTTGCAAACACCAACCTGGCCGAAGCCTATCCCAGGAGGTACAAAGTCTTCCTGTTTTATTCCCATCCTCCTATTGGAGAGAGAATCGAAAAGGCCGGTGCTGAAGGCCGTTAGAGGGTATATGCTTGACAGAATATCGGTAAACAGGTACCGTATTTATAAGAAAAAAGTTTCGAGTGCTGAGCGGCATCTACAGTATAAATGGAGGAGGCTGTTATGGGACTTCAGGAAAATGCGCGGTCATTTATCAATCAGCAGCACAGGTTTCTCAAAGAAAATAAAGACCGGCTTTCCATAGATGCTGATACACACATTACTGATGTTTCCAACCTCCCCGGGGAACTCAAACAGAAACTCAACGCTAACGAGTGGTATTATCACGGCAGACCTATCAGCTGCGAGCAGCTTCTCATGGAAATGGAAATTTCTGAAATCGACATGTCCCTGGCATGGCAGAACCCTGCTGCTACTGTATACACAGACAACAAAAAACATAATTACAATGCCTTGTTGGAAGCTAATCGATACATAGCTCTATCCGCCGGGAATCATCATACCAAGCTGATTCCCGCCGGCTGGACGGACCCCAGGGCCCTGGGCGTGGACCAGGCTGTCCACCTTGCACAACAATGCGTTTTGGAATTCGGGTTTCCTGTGGTAAAAATGAACCCGGCCCAGAATGAATATTTTATTGATGATCCCATAAGCATCAAGGTTACTGATGCGATTGTGGAATTAGGGGCAGTTCCTGCTTTTCACTTCGGTGCGGATACTATCTATACTCCTCCGGAAGGCCTGGAAAAAATTGTGGCCCGCTACTCCGGCGATACGAATATCATTGCAGTGCATATGGGTGGAGGAGGGGCCTCCTACCTGGAAGCGGAACAGGTGTATCAGAAATCAAGACAATTGGGATTAACCTACCCGAATATCCACTTCATACTGAGTGCGAAACGGGATGCACATGTAGAAAGCGATTTTATTGCCTACCAGACTGCAGGTGAGCCCTACACCCGAAGCCTCTCCTGCGGCAGTGATGCTCCCTACGGCAAGCAGACCTGGAACTTCGGGGGTTTCCGGTGTATGCTGGAGGGCTTTTTAAAACATGAAAATCATCCGGATGCAAGAATCAGAAATAGTCCAGGGCTTTTCACCAAAGATTCGATGGTAAATTATATGGGACGTAATCTGGCCTGTTTGGTAATGAATGCTTATGAAAAAATTTTAGATAGTGCATTATAGTGGAGAAGAAAAAATACCATTGTCCGGATAGTCAGTATTTATAC
>JBMCUI010000059.1:0-10388 GCA_048622675.1 Spirochaetota bacterium
GTGGAAGGCGATCTGTGGGCAACAGGAAATGAGGTAATAATCAGGGGGAAGGTAGCAGAGGACCTGTTTGCTGCAGGACGAAATATCATTATGAATGGGGAGGTGGGCCGGGGTGTAAAAATGGTGGGGCAGAACATTTTTTTAAAGGGTAAAGTTGCCGGTGATGCCATGCTTGGAGGAGGTGAGGTCCATGTCAGATGCTCTTTCCAGGAAAGCCGGTTCTTCGGCTGGATGGGGAGCGGTAGTTCTATTCGGTGCCCCGGTAGCAGCCGGAGCTGCGTGTGCCACCCTGGTGGGAATCCCGCTTGGAATAATTATACTTTTGCTTTACGGTATCGCTCTGTATATCAGCCATATCCCTGTAAGCTTTTTTATAGGGAAACTGATTTTCGGCAGGTTTAGAAGTGTTGAAAACAAAGGGATTATGTTTGTATCGTTTCTCATAGGACTGGTGATTCTAAGACTCATCAGGTTCATTCCTGTAATTGGCTGGGTAGCGGCATTTGCAGTGGTACTGTTCGGTCTGGGGGCCATGGTGGTAGCAGAGAGGACCAGAAGAGCATTGCTGAAATAGTATATTTACTGGGAAGGGGTCTGTTCACGGACTATTTTTTTTGCTCTTTGGGTTATCCTGCAGAAGGAACATACATCAATAGGAGTGGGCATACCGCAGTGCCTGCATTCCTGCAGCTCGGGCATTTTTTCTTCAAACCTTCCTGCTGATACCCGTAAAAAGCCATCGTAAAACCTTCTCTTTGAACCTGCTGAGTTCTGCTCCAGCTGGTTGAGAAGGTCCTTGTAATACAGAAAAGTTGAGCCTTTTACATATGGACAGTCATATCCGATATATTCTATTTGCTTTAAAAATGCGTACTGAGCAGTTTCCTTTTCTGTAAAGTAACAGAGAGGTTTAACTTTTTTTACCAGCTTTTGTCCTTTTTCAGGCAGCACCGGTGACTGGCGGGAAAGATAGTGAACATCCCAGCTCAGAACATTGGACAGAAGCGAAGAAGACTCGTCATCAAGGTTGTGTCCGGTTGCCACGCAGTGGTAGCCTTCCTGATAAGCTGTCAGGTTCATATAATACCTTTTAATAACACCGCATGCGGAGCAGATGTTGCGCTCGATCTTCCTGTGCATCTGGGGTATTCTGAAACCCTGTTCCTTTTCCAGATCAATAACATGCAGTTTTCGGCCCAGAGTTGAGGCAAGCTGCTGGGCACATTCCAGCGAATATGCTGAATAATTATTTTCAAGTATGCCCAAGTTAATGTAAAGTGCATCTGCCTGGTATCCAAGCTCTGTAAGGATGGACCATAACGACAGACTGTCCTTGCCCCCGGATACAGCAACAAGAACAGGGTCCTGATGGGAGAACATTCTGAAATTTTTAATGGTGCGTTGGGTGTAATGTGGTACCCATTTGAGATAACAGGGACCGCACATTGCAATTTTATGCTGGATTAGTTCTACCTGTGCTTTCCCGAAGCAGAGACCACATTTCATTCTTAATTCCTTCTTCCTATTTTATTTTAAGGCGGTTTTTCCTTTTTCTAATCGATGCCTGGTGAAATTACTTGCTGATATTTAGCCACAGGGGGGGTTCTGTTATCAACCACCGGATATGACAGGAACAATTTTAATACTGTCTTCCGGGTTGATGGTTTCGTCTTTGGTTACCAGCTCTCCATTCCTGGCTACCATTACAGTTTCCGGGTTGATGTTTAGTTCTTCAAGTATTCGTTTTACCGTCATTCTTTTATCGAACCGGTAGTATTTTCCCCTGTACTTTACTTCCATGGCTCATCCCTCTTCATTTCATAATATATGTTTATTTTTTATAGACGTCATGTATTTTAAAATATATTATTATTCTTATCTGTTTTGTAATATAATTAATAAATTTTCAGGGTGCAGGCAATACCCGGAGGCAGGAGCTGTAAATGAATGAGCTAAGTGGACGTGATCTTCAAAGGTATGACAGGCAGATTATAATAAAAGGCTTCGGCATCGAAGGCCAGAAAAAGCTGAAAAATGCCCGGGTTGCTGTTGCCGGTGCAGGCGGGCTGGGCTCATCGGTGAGCCTTTATCTTGCAGCGGCAGGGGTGGGGGATTTGACCATCATAGACTACGATGTGGTCAGTATTTCCAATCTGAACAGACAGATCCTGCACTGGGAAGAGGACATAGGCGTTTCCAAGGTCGAATCCGCCTGCAAAAAGCTGAAAAACCTCAACCCGGACATCACCATCATCGGCGTAAAACAGCAGATCAACGAAAAAAATGCATCCGGGCTGCTGGAGGGAAAAGATGCGGTGGTAGACTGTATGGATAATTTTCCCACCAGATATGTACTGAATGATGCCGCACTGAAGCTGAAAATACCGCTGTTTCACGGTGCCTGCTACGGATTTGAAGGCAGAGCAGCAACCATACTGCCGGGAAAGACTCCCTGTTTCAGGTGCATTTATCCCCAGGGACCCCCTGAAAGTAAAATACCAGTTCTGGGCGCCACACCGGGTATTGTAGGAACCATCCAGGCAATAGAGGTGATCAAGTACATTACCGGCACGGGCAGGCTTCTTGCAGGCAGACTGCTTATCTGCGATGGAGGATATATGAGCTTTGATACCATTGAGGTGAAAACCAATCCACAATGCCCTTCCTGCAGCAATCTTTAGATTTTTTAGTTTACATCCGGGAGAGTTAATGGTCATTTTATACAGTGACTCCTGTAAACAAACACTCTTCCTCAACCTTACAGGCGTAGTAAAATCTGGTAGAGAAATCAGAGGAGGTATAGTATGAAAAAATCCATTGGAGCAAAAACAATTGTGTTTCCTACACCGGTGTTTATTGTGGGTTCCTATGACAATGAAGGCAGGCCAAATGTAATGACAGCAGCATGGAGCGGGATATGCTGTTCCGACCCTCCCTGTATTGCGGTCTCAGTCCGGCACTCCAGGTATACACACCAGAATATTGTTTCCCGTAAAGCTTTTACCATAAATGTTCCTTCCGAAGAGCATGCAGGGATAGCTGATTATTTCGGAATTGCTTCTGGTAAGAACAAAGACAAGGTGTCTGCGGCCGGGCTTACTGCGGTAAAAAGCGAGCTGGTAGAAGCCCCATATATACAAGAATTTCGGCTGGTTCTGGAGTGCAGGCTGGTCAATACGGTGGAGCTGGGCTCGCACGCCCAATTCATCGGACAGATAATGGACGTAAAGGCAGACGAGGAAGTTCTGCAAAAGGGTGCTCCTGACATAGAAAAAGTAAAACCACTGATATATGCCCCCAGTACAACAAAGTACTACGGCATCGGCAGTTTTGCAGGGGAAGCTTTTTCTATCGGGAAAAAAATATGATAATCAGATATACCAGCCCCGCTTCTTGGTTCAACAGCATAGGCATATTCCTCAGTAACCAGAAATGGAAGACCGATTATCAGGGCATTCTACCCCAGAATAAAGCTTTGCATAGATGAGAGTGCGGTAACTAAAAGTATCACGATGCCAACGATAATAGTTAGTTTTTCTCTGGGTACATTGACCAGATGTTTCGCAGAGAGAAAGGTGGCAGTGGAGCATTACAGAGCAGCTTCACAGGAAGTTACTTAATAAAAGGAAATATTCCAACACGGCTTCTTTGTCCAGCAGCATAGACATACTCTTTAATTACATCTCTAATCCTGTCTCTTATCAGTTCTTCCGGGTCTTTGGCAAGCCCTCCGTTTCTTACTTTTCTATACTGCATGGGCATAAACTGGCTGATTAAAGTGAGGGGGATATTCACGGACCTGAGGTTTGAAATGAGCCGGGATAGCGATGCTTTAACCTGTTCATCCACCCAGTAATACCGTGCCCTGTCAAAGAAGCTGTATTTTCTTGAAAATTTACGGTAATTTTCGCCTCCCCTGTAGTGCTTTTCCCAGTGAATGGGGTTTTTGAGCATAGCTTTATCAAGGGTGTGCATAAAGTGTGAAAGACTGTCAAATTTTTTTACTTGATGCAGCTCTTTTTCTGTGTATTCCAGCATAAATACAGCTTCCCTGGCAGCAAAGGTCAGGGAAGGCCCCACTTTCAGGATTGCAATCCCATCTTCAACCATTTGTTTGAGACCGCTTATGGTCTGGTTGTCGGTAGTATGCCCCTCAAAAACAATATGGGGATACTCTTTCAACGAAGCAGTTAAATCTTTTGCTTTGTTCCTGTCATATTCAACTATAGTGTGGTCGCCGTGCTCCACTCCCGGCTGTACCACTACTGCAACAACTCTGTCCCATGCCTGGTGAAGATTGTGGCTGGAAAAAAGCTCTTTAGTAGCAGCAACAGTTTTATTAAACTCAGACACATCGGTAATTTTTACCCCTTCTTCTACTTCATCACTCCCGCCAGGAGTGGGAACATCTGTGCCGATAACATAAACAGGTGCATCTGCGTCCTTGTTCTTTTTCTTTTGTTCCTGGAAGGCACTCTCAGCGGTACTGCACAACTCAGCGCAGCGTTCTGCTATGATATCGGGGTCTAGAGGAGCTGTTCCCTCCCCCGGATCATCAGCCAATCTGGGTGATGAATCAAGATGTATTTTGGTAAACCCTGCATTTACGTAATCTTCTATCATCTGCCTGGCTTTCTGCATTGCTGTATTGGAGTCTTCATCCCTGAAGGGAAACGGCCCCAGGTGGTCACCACCAATAATTATCCTCTCTTCAGGAAAACCCATGTTTTCAGCAATTGAAACGATGTACCGTTTGAACTCCCGGGGGTTCATTCCGGTATACCCGCCGTACTGGTTGACCTGATTGCAGGTGGACTCTATCAGCACCGGGGAGTTGTCTTCCGCTGCCTGTTTCAGTGCTGCTTCAACCACATACCGGTTGTAACTGCATACAGAATATATCCCTTTTGCTTTTCCCTGTTTCTGCTCCCGGATCATCTGGGTAAAGAAACTCCTGGTATCCATATCATCCTGCCTCCTCTGATATTTAATCAAACAAATATATTGTGATCAACAGCCCGGCAGCCTGGGAATCCAAATAGAAAATACTTCTTCTGCATTTTTATATTGACTTTATATTTCATAATAACCTTCGGTTATAACCCAGTTTTCAGTAATATAGTTATATTTGTTGTTCATGTAAATTAATATCATTGTTGGCTATGTGCCTTAATACTTCATAAAGGCATTTAGTTTATTCCAATACTATATTGACAATACTGCATATATGCTGTATTATACATTATGACTGGGAAAGAGCTCATCACGTTGCTGAAGAAAAATGGATGGGTTGTTGACAGAATAAAAGGTTCTCATCACATACTAGTAAAAGAAAAAGAGACACTGGTTGTCCCTGTTCATGGGAAGAAACAGATTCCAAAAGGGACGTTGAAAAGTATACTAAAAAAAGCTGGTTTAAAATGATAGGGTATCCTGCAAAAATTGAGTTTGATGAGGAAGACAAGGTATATAACGTACGTTTTCCTGATCTTTCAGGCTGCTTCACTTATGGTGAGAGTGTTGAAGAAGCAAAAGAGAATGCAAGAGAAGCATTGACAGGGTATTTGGAATCAATAGACTTGAGGAAACTGAAAATACCAAAGCCTTCTGGGTTAAAAGGAGAGGATATTTATTACATTGAACCAGAACCCAAAGTTGCATTTGCGATCTGGCTCAAACAGAAACGAGAGTACAAAGGATATACTCAGGAAGAGGTTGCAAAGATATTGGGCATATCATATCAAACTTACCAAAGATTCGAGAATCCAACCAAAGCAAACCCTACATTAAAGACAATCACTAAATTAGAAAAAGTATTAAACGAGAAAGTTTTGCAGATATAGTCCGAGTGAGCCTTTGTTCTGATTGGGATTCAGCAGCAGCAGTTCTCAGAGCAGCCGCAGGAAGGTTCTTCTCCGGTGAGCTTGCTTTTCATAAGAGCACTGGCGCATCCCACTCCCTCGTTTACCGTTATAGCCTTCTGTTCGCAGTTGAGGGCGCACGCCCCGCATTCGATACACAGGTCTCTGTTAATTACAAAAGCTTTCCCGGATTCAATTTTAAAAACATCTCTGGGGCATACTTCCACGCATTTTCCGCACCCATTGCACCTCGCGGTATCCAGTTTTAAACTGACCACATTGAGGAGGTATTTCATACAATCCCCCACTGAACGAGTTTATGCAGGACCAGCAGAACAATACAACTGCCTGCTGTAATAATATAAAAAGGCAGGGCAAATTTCAACTCTTTTTCCACTCCCGACCTGCTGGTGATGGGAGTGGAGCCTGTGAAGCCCAGGGCCAGGTAGGAGCTGGCAGCAGGGAACATTAACAGTACTGCTGCAGCTTCGAAAATACTGGTTTCCTGACCGGAGCCGAATATAGTAAAATAAATAAATGTTACAGCAAGACCGGTGAGAAAACCCTTTATGGAGAATGCCCGAAAAGGAATAAGTGGCAGAAGCAGGGGAGTTAAAAATAGTCCTGACAGAACAGCAAGCACTCCCATGATTAAAAGAGGGACTCCTTCGGTTAAGGCCTTCCCGAACAGTATACCTTCAGGCTGCAGTGCAGAGAACACCATGACTGCCAGTGAATAAACCAGAAACTTTTTCCAGGTCTGAATTATCTCTATAGGAACGAGGACCATTCTGTCAGAGAGGTTAAACCTGACCCTGCGCATCTCTGGAGCGGCCCGGTAATTTTTTTCCAGAAAAGCACCAATGTCCCGGGCATATACCGGCCCGAAAAAGACCCTGAACCCGGTCTGTTTCCAGACAGTAAATGACTGTACACCCGGTGCTCCTAACTGGGGTACTATCAGTCTGCGGTGGTTTACTATGTTATCCAGGCTGGTGTTGTTGACCTGTCGTATGAGCTCCTGGGTACTGAAGGTGCCTTTTCCCGCAGCGCACCACACATTGATTCCCTTTGTATCCAGAACAAGAATAAAGGCATCTATTCCCTTGAGGTTTTTCCTGAGGAGGTCAAAGCTCAGCTTGTAGTTGGCGGTAACCATCACCGGGGAGCTTCGGTCAGGTTTTCCTACTGCGTAGAGTCCGGGTTTTATGGCATAGTTCATTCTGAAGGGGCCCAGGCGTACCTTGAGTGCTCCCCACCGGTCGGAGGCATCCCACTCCGTTGATACTACATTGACTGTTCCCCCGGGAGTATCAAGTTTTTCGATTGTATTCATGTTCTTATTTCACCAGTTATATTGACTTTATATTTCATAATAACCTTCGGTTATAACCCAGTTTACAGTAATATATTTATATTTGTTGTGCATGTAAATAAGGTATATAACGTACGTTTTCCTGATCTTTCATGCTGCTTCACTTATGGTGAGGGTATTGAAGAAGCAAAAGTTGCATTTGCGATCTGGCTCAAACAGAAACGGGAGGATAGAGGATATACAGGATGGTTTATAGGCTGGAGCGCCTTGTTCAGACAGTATTTTGAGATTCCAGGGAACTGCCAGCAGATGCAGACGCCCCTCCTGCAGGTCCAGTAGAAGCTGGTCAAAGCCTCCCAGGCCCTGCTCCCGAATCCGGGCAAGAAGTTTCTGCTCCTCCTTACGTTCAATCCTGGTAATTACTTCATCTGTCATCTGTTTTATCTGGTCTTTTGAGAGCCCATCCGCAGGAGGACGGGATGATTGTGCTGCTACCATTGCAATGTATCCCTTTTCCGTAAGAACCAGCCGGTTTCGGAGGGAATAAGATACATTAAAAGTTAGGACCTGTTCTTATTAACAAAAATCCGCCAAAGGCAGAATGGCATCCACCTTTGACGGAGTATAACAGGTTTGTGTACAAATCAATCTACATCGATCTTAATTTCTTTCTTCTTTTCTTCTTCTTTTTTGGGAAGAGTAACGTTCAGCACACCATTTTTAAACCGTGCATTAACCCTGGATTCATCCACCTGCGCAGGCAGGTCAATGGTCCTGGATACGCTTCCTGTGTAGCGCTCGCTCCGGTAATAGTTTTTCTTCTTTTCTTCCTTCTTTTCTTCTCTTTTTGCAGAGAGAATCAGATTATTCCCTCTCAGGTTCAAGCTGATGTCTTTCTGCTCGAATCCAGGCATATCTGCTTCGACATACACGTTTTCTTCGTCCTCCCATACATCTACTGATGGGGTTACTGCTTCTTCTGCAGTTTCTGATAGAAAATCAAACGGACGGGTTAACATTCTGTCAAGTTCTTTTCTCATGGAATCAAGTGCTTTCCATGGGTCCCTTCTATACGGTAAAAGAGCCATTTTTTTACCTCCTTTGTACAATTATTGATTCTTATCTTGTTTATTGCCAAGTTGTTTTCATTAATTTTAACATTAATATTTTGCATAACTACTGTATTTATTTTTGTTTATTTATTTATCGTGCTTCTATAAATAAATTAATTCTGAAATAACCGGGTGTAAATAGTGAATTTTACCTTGCGACGAGTGTTGTATACATGGAATGCTATTAATGGATCAGTTCCGAGTAAAGTTTATGGGTATTCATCCGGAGCGTTTCTATTACTTCCTCTTTACCGATATCCTTGAGGCGGGCAATTTCCATGACTGAAGTCATACAGTTGGATGGTTCGTTCCGCTGGCCTATGGAGGGGCCCAGCACAGGACTGTCAGTTTCTACCAGCAGGCTGGTAAGTGGAAGGTTTGTAATCAGCTTTTGTTTTTGAGTTGAGCGGACCACTGAAGGGGGAATGGAAAAATAAAACCCTGCTTCTACCCCGGGCATGGCAGCAGAGGCTTTTCCATCAAAGGCATGCAGCTGAACACGCCGTGCTCCCTCCCTGAGCAAAATATCAATAGCGTATTTGCCTGCTGAGCGGGAGTGGACATTAAGGGGAAGGTCCAGGTCCAGTGAAAGCTTTATAAAGCAAGAAAAAATTTCCTTCTGAAGCTCTCTCTGACTGGGTTCTTTTGCTGTCCAGTAGTCCAGTCCCACTTCCCCTATGGCACATAGTCTATGTTTTTGTTTCTGAATAAAGGAGGCTGTCTGTTCAGCCTGGTCCATAGTGGCGCCTGATGGGTGAATCCCTGCAGCAGGAGCGAGCAAAAAATAGCTTTGAGCAAGCTCCATGTTTTTGATGGCATCTGTTACAGTTTCACTAACTGTGATGATTCTGGTTATGCCGGAACGTTCTGCCTTTGTTAACACCTCTTCCCGGTCTGTATCAAATGATGGGTCTGCAATATGGGCGTGGGTATCCACCAGGCTCCATATTTTCATGAAAGCCTCCTTTTGCTTGATTTCGGCCAGAATTCAGAGTATAAAATATAATAATCAAGCAAAGTAGTGTAAGATAAATTATTTCAGAAAATGTGAATCTCACACATTATCCAGGAGGTAGTAAATGCCAGCAATTGCCACCCTTGAAGAACTTAAGGCAGTGAACAAAGCACTGAAAAAACTGAAGGAGGAGCATCCTGAAGCCTATGAGAAGTTTTCACAGTTTTTTAAACAAAACCGGAAAATCGGGTACAAAAATATTATCCGCCTCCTTACCGGTGAGGCCACACCGGAAAAGCTGAAAGGTATGAGTTCTTGAAAATCGCAGGTAATCCTGACCGGCCTGGAAGTAAATGTACAGGTTTTTTATAACAATCATCAGCGAAAAACTCTGGTTCTTTCTTCTGTAGATTTTGGTAAATTATGGTCATTACCAGGATATTGTAAAGGAGCTCAAAGGGGAAACCTGTTTTAGAAGATGGATATGCTTACCGGTTGACACCAGAAAGTTTTTCAAAATGGCTCAACCCCAATGAACATGGTTCTATTCATCAGGGCTGAGCCTGAGGTTTTCAGTTGAGTTTTTCAGAAAATCTCGACCCTGCAGAACATTTCCCTGTTCTTCAGGGCTTATCTGGTGCAGGGAATCAATAGGAATTGAGTTTGGTGGTTGCACCGTCTCCGGTTTCAGCCAGAACGCAGGTCCAGAACGTTTCATCTCCTTCCCTGGCCAGGTATTTCACCACTCCTCCTGGAACTTCTTCTGAAAGCCACCATTCCACGGTACCTCCACCGCCCATGAAAACCACATGGTTGGTTGAAAATTTCCCTGCCGGGGTAGTCAGTGTTTCTTTTCCCACGCTGGCCCCTTCAATGCTCTCATCCGAAACCTTTGCAGGAGGTGCGTACACCGTGCCCTCGGTTACCGGGACTTCTCCCTCATTTCCTTCTGCATCCCTGGCCCTGAGCCGCACCAGCCTCTCCTCCTGCGGCGAAAGAAGCGCCTCATAAATCCAGGTATCTTTTTCTTCGGTCCAGGAAACTCTCCACCACTGCCTGCCCTCTTCGGTTTGTTTTAAGTAGGCTTTTTCCATGGTAATAGTGGTTCCGTCTTCCGGTTTCCATTCAAAAATCGTGTATTCGCC
>JBMCUI010000060.1:0-10340 GCA_048622675.1 Spirochaetota bacterium
TAGAGCATGCGGCTCATATCCGCAGTGTCCGGGGTTCGAATCCCTGCGCCGCTAATATATTTATCCCTCATATATGGATGCTGCCGAACCCTCTGAACATATTTAGTAAAAAGTTAGTGCCTTTTTTTGCCTCCTGTATTACAATTAAACAGTACAGAGGATAGGACCAGATGGCTGGATACGATGAGTATGTATTCAACGAGCTTGTTCGGGCAAGCTCCCTGTTGGCCGGCGAGTTTGACCACAAGTACCAGATGAGGGTGCTGGTAGAACAGGCGCTTGATATAACCCATTCCGACCTCGCATGTTTCTACGCCTATGGAGATAAAAGTAATACCAGGGAGAACCTCAAACTCGTTTACCAGCGGGGCAGCTGCCGGGTGCCATCGGTAATTGCAGAAACATCCGAGGTGGTGGAGTTTCTGGAAGACTGCAAAGAGGCTCTCATCCTCTCCGACAGGGGCAGACCGTTTTTTCAGGAAGCGTTTCTCAATCCAAAAATGAACAGTGCCATTGTGCTGCCTCTTATCACCCCCAAGGCAAAAATCGGGCTTCTTTTTCTTAATAACCGTGATCCTAATTTTTACAACCGCCGGCGGTACAATTTTTTAGATTCGTTCACCAAGATGGCTGCCGGTATGCTGCACAACGCAGAGCTGTTCAGCGAGCTGAAGCACCAGCTCCGGTATGTTGAGGCGATGGAGCGCTATCAGGAAAATATATTCTCTTCAATGACGGACCTTCTAATCACCACAGATGAAAAAGGAAATATACACTACTTTAACAGTGCTGCCAACAGAAGGCTTGGTCTCGACAGAAAGCATATGGGAAAAAATATTCATGAGGTCTTTAAAGGCTCCATCAGCAAAAAAATACTGGGTACAGTTGATAAAGCAAAAGGGGATGGAAAGGAAAGGCTGGGAATACAGGGAATATATAAGAATGACAGAGAGGACATAGATTTTTCATTGAACATTTCTCCGCTGTTGACCAGAAGGGGAAAAAATGAAGGGCTGACCCTGGTATTCTCAGATCAGACCAGAGAACGGGAACTGCAGGAGCAGATGGACGTGGTGGTGGAGGAACGCAGGGCTGTAAAGGATATGTTCGCAAGGTATCTCTCCGATGATATAGTGAAGACCCTGGTGGAACAGCCGGACCTGGTAAGGCTGGGAGGAGACAAAAAGACAGCAACCATATTTTTTGCAGATATCAGGGGGTATACCACTTTTTCAGAAGCCCACCTGCCGGAATACATTATAGAAGTATTGAATGAATATTTCAGCAAAGCTGTAGAGGTGATTATTAAATACCGGGGATACATTGACAAGTTTATCGGGGACTGCATTATGGCGGCCTGGGGAGTGCCCATATATTCCGAATATGAAGACGCGGTTTCAGCGGTAAGCTGTGCTGTAGAACTGCAGGAACTGGTAAAATCGAATAATAGAAGCTTTTTTACCGGCAAAGCCTCCCATCTTAAAGTGGGCATAGGCATGAATACGGGGTCGCTGGTAGCCGGGAATTTGGGAAGCAGAAGAAGAATGGACTACTCGGTGATCGGAGATACGGTCAATGTTGCAGCACGGCTTGAAGGAATCGCTGAGGCCAACGATATTCTTATTACCCAGTCAACACGGGAGCTTATAGGGGACCATTTCAAACTGAAAGCGCTTAAGCCGGTAGCTTTGAAAGGCAAGGAAAAGCCTGTTCCTGTGTACAAGGTAATAAAACAGGTCAGCTGAGCTGATGAAGAGGGGAAAGAAGTAAGCCAGGGATGGACATTAGAGCGGAAAGAGAAAACTCTCTATACAGAAAAGCATAGCAGGGCAAAATTATGGAACAAATAACACTCTTTATAACATCAGTTTCCTTCTGGGTATATGCTGCTGCAGGGCCGGTGCTGTCTGGAGCTGCTGCTTTTTTAGTATGGTTTTTCGTATCCAGGAACACATTAAAAAATAGGCTCAGGATGGTCTATGATAGTCCGGAACCGGCGGACAGGCTGGTCACAAAAGAATATAAAGATTCCCGGCTTCTGTTCCATTCGGGATTAATTGAGAAAGTGGCCAGGCGAAACGGCCCTTCATTGATCAACCTCATAGGGATTGACAGGTTGTGGACCGATCGGCTGGCACAAAGACCCAATTTGCGAAACCTCAAAAGAGTCCTGGCCTATGCATCGGAAAAAGGTCTGTTCACCTGTTTTCTAGCAGCATTAAAAAACAAAGGCCTGGCACGCCACTTTCTGGCATGGCTTGAAGAAAATGAGGATTTACTGGTGCTGCGGAAGATAGCTTTGTCCGGGAAGGGCAAAAGTTTCAGCGGCAGGGATGCTTTTGCATTGTTTCAAAATAACATTGATAAAGTCAGACAGATGGTCGGCGATCCGGAATGGCCTTCCAGGTATTTTGCTTTGAAAATTATGCTCTATGATGAACATCAGAGGTCTGAACGGGCTGTGTGGGAGGCATTCCACGATTCTCACGCCCTTATACGAAAGACAGCTGCTGCAGAGTTTGTACCAAAAATGGAAGACTTCATACCACAGAAGCGGGAAGGTACATCAAAAAAAGGCACTCCCCGGCACAAGGTATACACAGAGCTGTTCAATCTGCTTATTAATGACCCTGTTTTTGAAGTGCGTGAGACAGCAAAAAAAAGAATTGTAAAGGATTTTTCGGACTTGTACAGTGTGGACTTGGAATCCCTCTCCGATAAGCAGGCTCTTCACCTTCTTGAACATTTGGAGCCGGATTCGTCAGAAGATAAAAACACCGCTCTCTCCTTCCTGAGCGGAGACAACCTGGAGCTCAGGCTTGCTGCCGGTCAATACCTCGAAAAAGCGGGAATGCTGGACAAGCTGTTTCTGGAAGTATCTTTGGATGATAAAGAGACCCTGCAGCGCAGCTACAACCTCCTGAAAAAAGCCAGCGAGGTCCATATAACTTCTTTTCTGGAAAATATCCGCAAAACTGAAAATCCTGCCTGCCTGTATATCGGCTCGCGCATTCTTGTTGAACGGGGAGAAAAACAGCTCATTACCAGTCTTGCAGAAAAAGTTTTTAAACAGCGTATGGAGGTGCCCGAATACAGGGAGCTGTATACAAACACGGTAACCTGCGCCTGTACCAGGGGCAATGAGACTGCTCTTGTGCATATTTGCCGGGAAATTGAAAGAAAAAAGAATGACAGCCGGGTTGTGAAATTTTTGCTTTCTCTTCTTCCACAGCGGGGAGAAAGCGTTTTTGTACCGGAGCTGGTTAAGCTGCTTAAAGACCCGGAGTTTGTCTGCCGGAATGCTCTGCGGGATGCCCTGCTGAAGTTTCAGTATTCCGGGTATATACACGAGCTTTTTCGGATAATTAAGGCGGGCAGGCAGCACTATCCACATTCGGTGAGGATTGCTGCATTGAAGCTGCTTGGTGCCCTCAGGCTGCATTATTGTCTGGAGTTCGTACTGGAGAACCTGCATGTACTGCCTCTTGAAGAAGCCCAGCAGTTTGCTAAAGACATGGCCCAGTATTCAGGAAAATTTTTCAATCAAAGAGTGCGCGAGCTCCTGAATTCGGACGATGGGCGTATTCGTGCCTGCCTGATAGCGTGCCTTCCAGCAGTAAAGTACAAGGATTTTATGAAGCCGGTGAGGAAAGCTTTGAGCGATGCAGACCCGGAGGTCAGGATAGCAGGTGTAAAGGCACTTGTTGAATATGGGGATGCACGGTCATTCAAGAGGGCGTATGACCTGCTTCGGGACCCTGTGGAGCGGGTCCGTGTCCAGACTGCACAGGCCCTGGCTGAATACGGTTCTGAAAAGGTGCTGGAAAACTTCACAGACCTGTTAAACGATGGAAATGAGGTAAGAGCGGTTAAAGAGGCTGCTGTGAAGGGCCTGGGCAGGTCCGGGGAGAAAAAATCTATCGACATCCTGATTGATAACCTCAAGCAGGACCGGGAGCTGAAAGAGGTTGTTGTCCAGGCACTATCGGAGAAAACATCCAAACAGGATATTACCACCCTGATTGAATGTATGAAGGACGCAGAACCCTCTCTACGAGAGAGGATAACAGAAGTTTTCAGATGCATGGGGACCGCCGGTGAAGAAGCTCTGGTGGAGCTTTTACAGGAGGATATAGCGTCGTTAAAACCGTACATCAGTGATGTACTGGAATCCACCGGGTTTATAGATTCTGCCATTCAGAAACTTTCACACAGGGACCCCCAAATCAGACGCAATGCCGCACAACTGCTCTCCCTGATCGGGTCTGTTGCTGCATTCAGAGGAATCGTGCTTGCCGCACGTGACCCGGACCAGGATGTTCGGGTTATGGTAGCCAGGGCTCTGGAGAGCCTTACCTCAGACACTGGTGCCGACATACTCTCTAAGCTCCAGCAGGACCCCGATAAACGGGTCAGAAAGTATACACTATGGGCTATGGAGAGGGTTAAAGCAAAGTCCCTGTAGCAGGATATTCAGCAAATAACATCATGGTTATGAATAATATTCATTTACCCTAAAGCGGGGATAACACCGGCGTTCGCCCTCTACTCTTCCAGGGTGGTAAGGTCACCTGCATCCTGGCCCAGTGCCCGGGCCTTTAATACCCGCCGCATAATTTTCCCGCTTCTGGTCTTGGGAAGGGAGTCCACGAAGTTGATGCTCTCTGGTTTGGCAATGGGCCCTATTTCGTGGCTTACATGGGCCTTCAGGGATTCGCTCAATCCCGGGCTTGCTTCTACCCCTGTTTTGAGTATCACATAGGCGTGAATGGCGTTGCCCCTGATTTCATGAGGGAGGGAGATGGCTGCTGCCTCTACCACTGCATCGTGACTTACCAGGGCACTTTCTATTTCTGCAGTGCCCAGCCGGTACCCGCTTACTTTGATAACATCGTCGATTCGTCCGATAATCCATATATAGCCGTCTCTATCTATCCGTGCCGAGTCTCCGGTTTTGTACCAGCCCTGCTTCTGATAGTCTTTCCAGTACACTTCCTTGTATCTTTGAGGGTCGCCATAAAGAGTTCGTGCCATGCCGGGCCACGGAGATTTTATAACCAGGTTTCCCTCCTCCCCTTCAGGCACCTCTTTCCCCTTACCGTCAACCACTGCTGCTTCTATTCCGAAAAAGGGTCTGGAAGCAGACCCGGGTTTGAGAGGGGTAATAGGAAGGGGGGTAATCATGAAACCGCCTGTTTCGGTTTGCCACCAGGTGTCCATTATGGGGCATGACTCCTTCCCTATAACGTGGTAGTACCACCGCCAGGCTTCAGGGTTTATGGGCTCTCCTACGGACCCCAGAAGCCGGAGGCTGGAGAGGTCATGGCGGTCCGGCCAGGCATCACCAAAACGCATAAGCCCTCTGATGGCGGTGGGTGAAGTGTACAGTATGGTAATACCGTACTTCTCTATCATCTGCCACCATCTGTCTGGAAAAGGATGGTTCGGTGCTCCTTCGTACATGAGAAGGGTGGCGCCGTTTATCAGCGGTCCATATACAATATAGCTGTGTCCGGTTATCCACCCCGGGTCAGCTGCACACCACCAGCGGTCCTCTTCTTTGATGTCAAACACCTCCCTGTGCGTGACAGAGGTAAAAACAGCATACCCCCCGTGAGTATGCACCAGGCCTTTAGGCTGTCCGGTGGTCCCTGATGAGTATAGGATAAACAGGAGGTCTTCTGCGTCCATAACTTCGGTCATGCATACGTGGTTGGCAATGGGAAGGGACAGCAGGTCATGATACCAGAAGTCCCTTCCGCTTTCCATATATGCCTCGTTCCCGGTATTATTTACTGTGATGCATACTCCAATGGTCGGCGAGCGCATCATGGCTTCATTGGCAATATTCTTTAAGTCTATTGCTTTTCCTCTTCTGCGACCCCCATCAGCAGTTATAAGCACCCTGCTCTTTGCATCTTTGATACGTTCCGCCAGGGCTTCCACGCTGAATCCAGCATATACTACACTGTGGGCTGCGCCGATTTTTGCACAGGCCAGCATGGAGATAACGAGCTCCGGTATCTGGGGGAGATAGATAGTTACTATGTCCCCTTTTCGTACCCCCATGCTTTTCAGCACATTGCCGAACCTGGAAACCTCACGATTGAGTGCGTGATAGGAGAAAGTTCGAACATCACCATTTTCACCCTCCCATATGATTGCCAGTTTGTTACGCCTCCAGGTGTTCAGGTGTCGGTCTATGGCGTTATGAATGATATTAATTTTTCCTCCCGCGAACCATTTGTAGAATGGGGGGTTGTGGTCATCGAGCACTTTATCCCATTTTTTAAACCATTCCATCTCCCCGGCCTTTTCTTCCCAGAACGCTTCTTTGTTTTGTATGGACCAGGTGTAAAGAGAATCATACTCTTTTACATTGGCATTCTTCTTTATTTGCTCCGAAGGATGGTATATCTCTGAACCAGAGTCAACATTCTTCTCATTATGTGATTTAGCCATACACTCCTCCTTTTCTGCACAAAACGGGTTTTGTATAATTTTACCAAATCATTTCTTTATTGCAAGAGTGATATTATACAATTTCGATTCAATTTGATTTTCCTGGTCCTGGTTGAAGTCTTGGAGGGAAATACCGGCTTACTGTTCAAACGCCGGTGAGCTTGAAATACGGGGTATCTGCTGGCTGGTCCCACAGCTGTTTTATCTCATCGTCGGCCCTGCACATGGTCAGCTGAATGCCTGCCATTTCCTGAGTGGTAAGGAAGTTTCCTATCAAGGGTTTGTAGGGAGACATGTTTTTTGATTCCAGAATGTCTTCGAGCCTGTTGTACAGGATAAACTGTTCCATAAGGGTGGTGCTTCCACATCCGTTGATTATCACCAGCAGGTCGTCACCGCTCTGGTATTCCCCGTCCTTTATCAGCCGGTCTGCAATGATATCCATAATTTCATTTGCCGACATCATTTTGAGGGGCCCCTCCGGCCCAGGCTCCCCGTGCTGACCGGGACCGATGAAAAACTCGTCGTCAGCAATGCTGAACAGGGGCTGACCGGTAGTAGGAAGGGTGCAGGACTTTAAGGCTACCAGAAGAGTCCTGGTGGCGCTGTTCACCTGTTTTGCTTTTTTAATAATAGTTGCTCTGTCCCTGCCCTGTTCGGCAAGTGCACCGGCAGTCTTAAAGCTGAAGATCATACCTGCCATGCCCCGCCTGTTTTCCTCCTGCCCTTTGGGTGCACTGGCAATATCATCGTACAGCAGGACACTTTCTACGTCTATCCCCTCTTCTTTTGCCATTTCCACTGCCATGTTGCCGTTGAGCACATCACCTTCATGGTTGGCAATAAACACCAGTACCGGGGTGTGGCCGCTTCGCTCCCAGGCTATTTTTATCCCTTCGTAGATACGCTCCCCTCCGGCACAGGAGAATATGTTGCCCCCGATTTCTACATCATGCATTCCGTAGCCTATCATGCCGTTCAACCCTGGTTCATGCCCGATGCCCTGCCCGAAAACTATGGGGACCTTGCCCTTTTCCTTGGTTTTTTTTCTCACGATAATGTCTTCGTCGATCAGCTCCATATAGTTGCTGTAGGCCCTTACCATGCCTCTGGTAAGCTCCCTGGCAAGGTCATCAGGATGATTGATAAACTTTTTCATGGCCATTGTATGTTGCCCTCCATGTAAAGGATAAGATATACTTCTTGATATTACAATTTATTTTTCGCGTTCCTGCTGGAAAGACAGGCTTTTCCATGACTGGATAGAGTTTTCTACAGCTTTAATTGCCTTCTCAAGGTTATGCTCGGACAGTGCTCCGTAAATATTTTTATGGTCCCGCAGGGCCTTGCGGCCTTTTTGCTGCTTCTTGTGGGTCATTTCTATTGATGGGGTAAAAAAGTCCATGACGAAGTAGTAAATTTTTTCAACCAGTCTGTTTTTAGTTGCCCGTCCCAGGGCCCGGTGAAAGGCCAGGTCCACCTGGGGGAGCCGGTCCAGCTGGTTATCATCGTTTTTTTCAATAATGCTTTCCATAGCCCTGACTGTTTGTTCAATTTCACGTAAATCCTGCTCTTCAGCATTGCAGCATACAAGCTTAACAATTTCAATCTCAAGCAGTTCCCGTAGCTCGGTTATTTCTTTCAGGTTTTCTTTATTTAGTACCAGGCTGAACAAAAGGGGCTCAAATATTACATGTTCATCGGACCGTGAGATATAGGTACCGTTACCCTGTCTTATTTCAACAATACCGAATGCAGAGAGGGTTTTCATAGCTTCTCTGACTGACCCTCTGCTCACAGCAAGACCACGACTCAGTTCGGTTTCCGGTGGCAGGCGGTCGCCGGGATGTATTTTTCCTTTGATGAGAGCCTCTTTGATAGAATTGATTACTCTGTCAACTGCAGATTCTCTCTTTTCAGCTTTGAACAACTCAGACGATTTATTGCCCTTGTTTGGTCTTTTTCTTAAATTGCTCAATTACTTAATACCTCCGCGGCACATATTACTGAAAGCTTCTCCTTTTTATAATTTATCAACCAGATAATAGAAATGTCACTATTTTTCGGGATGGAGCATTTTATGCAGCACCTTTTTTATAGAATCTTCTTCGAAGACCTGTTTCCAATTTTCCTTGAATAATTTCTCCGACCCGTAATTCAGTGCCCGTACCGCAGCATCGGAGAAGGGATTGCTGCTTTTAAATACAATTGCCAGACAAACATTAATATGGCCCAGCATAAAAGCCCGGGCTGCCTCTTCCGGCACTCCTCGCTTTATTACTTCGTCCATTGCCTCCTTCAATTTGGTTATACAGGCTGCTCCTACCACCTCGGCCATAGCAGGCTCAAGCATTGCCATTTGCTCAACGGTAACCCTGTGGGCTTTGACTACAGGTGCAAACATCCGGGTACAGATATTTTCAGCTTTTTCAAAGTTCTGCTCCGATCCCTGCAGGAGCGCAATCACGATATCCTGCTTTGCTGCGATTCCCCCGAACAGGTCTTTTCTTGCTTCAGGAGTTTCCTGTTCGTCAAACAGGGCAGGGTGACAGGGATGG
The DNA here is from genome assembly GCA_048622675.1 of Spirochaetota bacterium. Lineage (GTDB taxonomy): Bacteria > Spirochaetota > B62-G9 > B62-G9 > DRHN01 > JBMCUI01. The sequence continues at coordinate 9,021 of JBMCUI010000060.1, forward strand.
GTAGCTACAAAAGTGCAGTCATCACGCAGGGCAATTTCTTTAGCGTATGCTGCAGCCGGGTCAAGGAGAATAAATACTGCACCTGTGTTCATTCTCGGGACTACCGCCTTTGAGACTTTGCCCAGGACTGCATCGGGGACTGCCATGATCACCACGTCGCTTTCCGGCACTGCATCCTCCATATCCACCACAGCCAGTCCCTTTTCCCGGATACTGCGGGCTTTATCATTAGACTTTTCACACAGCTGTAGATTATAGTTTGTTTTGACCAAGTTATTTACTATCCTGGTACCCATTTTCCCACCTGCACCCATAATGGTTATAGTAGTGTTATTGTTGCTCATACGTTTCTCCTTGTTCTAAAATTTACTTGATGAGTCCTCTTAAATAGCGAAGACTTCTTATTGCCCACTCATTTTCCCGGGCAATAGTCTTCTCCAGCGTGCCTGTGAAAGGAGTCCAGAGCTCTAAAATGCCATTGGGGTCCCTGCCCCTGTTTTTCTTTTCTATATAATCGATAAGCCATGGTACATTTAAACGACCTTCTCCTGCAGGCCTTCCTTCAATGGAAAAACCAAGCTGATGGCCGACTCTAACTATATCAAAGTCTTTTATATGTACATTGATCGTATACGGTGAAAGATTTTTAACAACATTTTCAGGAGGCTCCAGTGCAGCGAAAGAATTCACTGTGTCCAGACATACTCCCAGGTATGGACTGGCAATTTTGTCCAGAAACCGTACCAGTTCCGTGGTTTTGTGCTCATCGTGGTTTTCAAGGGCAATGGACACTCCGGCTTTTGAATAATCAGGAAGGACTTCCTTTAACCAGGAGACTGCATCGGTGTCCAGTGTGTGGGTAATGGTCCGAACTATTTTTGCGCCAACCCTCTGTGCAATATTCAGGTAGCGATTCAGGCGGGATGGTTCAATTCCGCGGGTCCCAACTTCCAGTTTTATCCCGTATTCTCTGGCCTTAGATGCTATTCTGTCCAGCTCAGCATTATTCATTGAATGTAAGCAGGGCTTATCAGCGATTTGGAGCACTTGTACCTGGTGCTCTTTTGCTTTCTCCAGAAGTCCCAAAGAATTGAGGGGATTTTTGGGTATGCAGCCCTCTATGCCTACAGCCCAGGTCCAGGTATAGTTACTTACTCCTATTTCCATATATAATCCTTTCGATCAGAAATATATGATATTGAACCACGCATCAACCTATAGTTTTTCTTGCTTCAACATTGGTAAATACTGCAAATATTATTACCAGACCCTGGGCAAGCAGCCGGACATGGGTCTGCGGCAGGACAAGCTGTTGCAGGG
>JBMCUI010000061.1:0-10273 GCA_048622675.1 Spirochaetota bacterium
TCGTCAGAGTCTGAGGAGCGATGAGTTTCACTTTTTGCGGAATTTGCATGATGGGACCGAGGAATGGTATGACCCGGTAAAAGACCCGGGAGAAAAGCGCAACATAATAGCTCAGGTGAAAGGACCTCTGCGGAAAAAGTTGCTTGATTTGAGGAAAATAATGAATGATATGATCCTCAAGGGCTCCACTTCCAATAAAGAATGGTCAGATGAAGAAAAAAACAGGATACAGCAGAGGCTTCGCAGACTGGGATATACGGGTTAACATAAATAAAATCATAAATAATGGGAGTAATTTATGCCTGCAATCAGCAAAGATGAGTTTATAAAAAGAATAGACCGTATTCAGGATGAGATGGACAGAAAAGGCATACACGGAATGGCAGTCTACGGTGATGAATACCGCAAGGAAAACCTTCGATATGTGAGCAACTTCTGGCCTATTTTTGAAAGGGGGATATGCTTCATTCCTCTGAAAGGCCAGCCTATCCTGGCAGGGGCCCCTGAAGGAGAGCAGTACGCCAGGGAAATGTCAGTATGGAGTGATTATCGCAATCTCAAGGAGCTTGCCTGTGTGTCTGTTCCGGAGGAAATAGACTATCCATTAGCCAGTTTTTCTGATTTACATCAAATAATCAAGCAAACCCTTACCGGTGGTTCAAAATTGGGCCTGGTTGGTTATATGGATATACCCGAGCCTCTCTTCAACAGAATAACGAAGGCGGTTCCAGGGGTGGAGCTGGTTTGCTGTGATGAAATTCTTCAAAAGATGAGGTTGATAAAAAGCAGAGCTGAGGAGGAGTGTTTGAAGGAATGCGGCCGTATTGCGGGTACAGGGTATAAGAAGCTTATGGAAGAAGCAGTTCCGGGAAACACTGAATTGATGGCAGCAGGGGCAGCAGAGGGTGCTGCACGCCGGGCTGGTGCGGAAGATATTGTCTTTACTGTTCTTGGCAGCGGAGAACGTACAGGCACCATTATCGGACGTCCCACCAGAAAAGTGATTGCTGAGGGAGAGATGGTAATGGCCTCCTTTGCCGTGCAGTACCAGGGGTATGTTACCACAGTTGAGTTCCCTTTTGTAGCGGGAGGGCCTTCAGGGGGGCAGAAAAAAATACTGGAGGTGTTAATGGAAGCTGCCAACGTACAGCTGGAATATATTAAAGAAGGCACCGTTGCAGGAGAAATGGTCAGAGCAGTAAAGCAGGTATTCAGGAAACATAACCTGGAGAAATACGATATCTATCCTCCAATGCATGGTATAGGGCTGGCAGAGGCAGAATCTCCTTATCCGGATGAAAACTCGGATTATCCGTTCAGGACCGGCATGTGTGTCAACTCCGATATAAGCCTGTTCGGGCATCCTGAGGGATCGAACAGAATTGAAGAGGGATTCGTTATAGATCAGGGTGGGCCTGTTTCCCTGACGCCTGTAATCAGGGAGTTATGTGAAAAGGGTCTGTAAGTAAAAAGTTCCCTGAAAATCATATTCTATCAGGAGCGATATTTTTCGATGAGGACTTTTTCATATTTTTACATAGAGGAGTTTTTTTAATGAAAAAAGTAAGAGTTGGAATTGTGGGCCTGGGTCTGGCAGGGTACCAGCTTCATGCAAAAGCTTACACCCAGATTGAAGGTGCAGAGATTTACGCACTGTGTACCAGGAACCAGCAGAAGCTGGAAAACATTGCCGGTGAATTAAACGTTGGCAATATCTACACCGATTACCGGGAGATGCTGAAGGACCCCGGGCTTGAAGCTGTGTCTATATGTGTTGCTGATTCTCTTCATTACCAGTTCTCCCGGATGGCTGTTGAAAGCGGTAAACATGTGCTCTGTGAAAAACCCCTTGCCATCAGCCTGGACGAAGCGCGAAAACTGGTCAGCCTGGTACAAAAGAGCGGTATCAAATTTGCGGTGGGGCATGTATATAGATTTGTTCCACAGTTTGTTACTGTTAAGAGGATGGCAGAAAAGGGAAGGCTGGGGAAAATTTTTCACCTGGAATCGGACTATCTCCAGGACATGAGGGAATTATACAGAACATCGCCAAGGAGAAGGACGGACAAGAGCTGGAATTCCTGGATTGCTGGAGGGTCACATGTGGTAGACCTGGCAAGATGGATCGGTGGAGATATAGAACAGATAATGATGTATGCCAACAAGGGTGAGGAGGACCCGGACTGCGGCCCGGTTGATGATAACCATCTATCCATTATGAAGTTTAAAAACGGGTCTACCTGCAAGGTATGGGAAGTAAGGCCCATAAAAATGGCCCCAGATTTTACCATAAATCTCAATGTTTACGGTTCCAGGGGAACTGCTCTGAGCTGTTTTCACAGAAATGAAGTAAGATTTTTCAGCCTGGATGAAGGAGAAAAACAGGCAGATTTTGCCTCATTGTATACAGAAAAAATAGAGGGAATTCCCATTAAGCTGGAGCTGAAAGATTTTATCTCCAGTATTAAAAATGACCATCCACCTGTTTCAGGTGTGGTAAGCGGGGCCAGAACAGTGGCCGCTCTGGCGGCGGGAGTTGCTTCTCAGAAAAAAGGCCTGCCGGTGGAGGTTGAAGATGTAGAATAAACCTCTAAACATTTTGAAATATTCCGGAGAGCATGATGAAATTTGGTATAAATACCTTCTTGTTTGCATCACCGTTTAAAACCAGTGATTTGAAATTGTTCAGGGACTTTAAAGAAATGGGGTTTGATGGTGTAGAAATAGCCCTGGAAGAAGAGGGGGACCTGGATTACCGGAAAGCACTTGCAGCCCTGAAAGACCATGGCCTTACATGCTGCGCTGTATGTGGTACATATGGTACAGGAAGAGATCTAAGGGGCAGTAAAACCGAGCAGCAAGAGGCAAAGAGATATATAAGAGAGTGCATTGATGCCTGCTGTGCCCTGGAATGCGATATTTTTGCAGGTCCCCATTATTCCAGAGTGGGAAGAGCCAAACCGGAGACTGCGCAGGCTAAGTCCGAGCAGTGGAAGAGGGTGGTTGCTAATCTGCAGGAGCTGGGCAGTGATGCAAAAAAACAGGGGGTTTGCCTGGCCCTGGAGCCCATGAACAGGTTTGCCACTGATTTTCTCAATACCTGTGAACAAACCCTGAAGCTTATTGAAGATGTGGGAAGCCCCATGATTAAAGTCCACCTAGATACCTTCCACATGAATATAGAAGAAAAAAATCCCTGTATGGCCATTCTTGATGCAGGCGAGCACCTCTATCACCTGCATGTCTCCGAAAATGACAGGGGAACACCGGGGACAGGATGTATTAACTGGAAAGCAATTAAAGATGCTCTGGTAAAAATTAATTATGATCGGTACGTTGCAATTGAATCTTTTAGTCCTGATATAGGAGTGAGTGCTTCTGCAGCTTCTATCTGGAGGAAAATCGAAAAAAGCAATGTGGACCTTGCCAGCAAAGGCCTTTATTTTCTCAAAGGATTATTCGGGCAGTGATCTCTGTACCCATGTGAAGGGTAAATTTGTCACTTTAGAAAGGAGTATATATTATGTCGGAAAATAATCTGGGTATTGGTATAATCGGAACCGGAAGAAGAGGTCATTCCCTGGGGGTATGTGCAGCCGAACTTTACCACAGCGCTGGTGTTGAAGTGAGAGCCCTCTGCAACCGGACAAGGCTGCGCATGGAGCAGGCAAAAGACTCCCTTGTAAAAATATATCAGGAAAACAATGTGAGCCCTTCTATATCTCTTTACCAGAATTACCAGGACCTGGTGGATGCCCCCGAGGTGGACTTGATTATGATAACCACTCCCCAGTATACCCATAAAGACCAGGCTGTTTATGCCCTTGAGTCAGGAAAAAAAGTATTCCTGGACAAGCCCATTGCCCATAACCTTGAAGATGCTCTGGCTATAAGGCAGCAGGAAATCCGTGAGTCCAACCCCATGACCATAGGATTTACCCGCAGGTTTGAGGCAATATGGAATAAGACTTTCAATCTCGTCACCGAAGGGGTAATTGGTAATGTTAAAATGATGCTTATTCGAAACCTTATTCCCTACCACACCTACTTTCATACCTGGCACCGGAAGCTGGAATGGTCCGGAGGCGCACTTGCGGATAAGATGTCCCATTTTTTTGATGTATTCAACTGGTTTTCCGGGAGCTACCCGGAGAGGGTGTCGGCGTATGGAGGACAGTCAGTTTTTGCTCCTGATACGAAAGCTCCTGCCAGGTGCAGTGAGTGCGACTCCAGTTATTACCGGAGAACAAAAGCTTCCTCCGGGCGTGGCGAGTTGGACAAAGACTGTCCTTACAGAGTAGGGGAGAAAAAAGAAAAGGCCAGGCAGGATACCATGGTAGATTTTGATAACTCCAGGTTCAGGGAAAAAGAAATCATAAAGCGTCATGATAATTGTGTCTGGCTTCCAGGGGCAGACATTAACGATCATGGAATTGTAAATCTGGTTTATCCAGACGGCCTGAAGGCCGTTCTTTTCTGGAGTATTTTTGGCCCTGATTCAAATGACCAGGAAACATTCGAGCTGGTCGGAACCCGGGGAAAAATAGTTCTTTCCAGGCATACCGGGAACCTTGAGATTATCAGTGATTATGGAAATAGCCGTCAGGAAGTTGAGGTTAAAGATGACCAATTTACAGCTTCTCATTTCGGGGCTGATCACAGGTTGATAATGGAGCTGGAACAATTTTACAAAGGCAGCCCTCCGGTAGTATCAGGAAAAGAGGGAGTGGGTGCTGCGAGGATTGTTGAAGCAGCCCACAGGTCTATACAATACGGTGGGAAGCCTTTAGTCATGAAAGATATACAGGATGTAGAATAGCAGTATATTTCCCGGAACATGAATAGATTTGGGAAAAATGAGTGAATAAACAATTCCGTGGTAGCCAGTGCGAAATGTACAAGTGTAACATTGAGTCTAGCGGTTTGTAATAATATGGGTGTTGGTTATTCTGATCCTTTGTGATTTTATTTTTAGCTCAGGTTCTTTAAAGAAATCCGAAATTATAGGGACCATTGCTCCAATTGCCCCTGCTTCTTCTTCCTTTAGTTTTGCAAACTGGATTTTTAAATTGGATTTAAGTACACCCTGAAGATGGGATTTTATCTCTTTTTTCAGCATGTTGAGAAATGGTTTTCCTGCTTGAACAATGCTTCCTCCAACTATCACCCGGTCCACTTCCAGAAGATTTACTACATTGGCGATTCCTATTCCCATGTAGTACGCGGCATCCTCCAGTACTGTGGTGCAAATGCGGTTTCCCTGTTTATACAACGCTATTACTTTCTTGAAATCAATCTTCTGTGGTGAAAGGTCTGGATTTTCTTCCTTGCCGAGCAGTTCCTTGACCCTGGTGAGTACTCCCCTCTCTGAAGCATACAGTTCAAGGCACCCACTGTTTCCGCAAATGCATCGGGGCCCTTTAGGATTGACTGTGGTGTGGCTGATTGCCCCGGCATTTCCGTACCTACCGCTTATCAATTCCCCGTTAACCACCAGTCCAGCTCCCAGTCCTTCATTGAAGGCCACATAGATGAGGTTGTTTGCAAGCTCTTTAATGGCAAACTCCACCTCCGCCATCATTCTGGCATCTGTATTATTAATCAGATGGACAGGCACATTAAATTCTTCTTTTATTATTCTACAGATAGGAACGTTTTTCCAGAAAGGAATCCTGGGGGTGGAAAGGGAGATGCCTTTTTTGGGGTCTGTAAACCCTGATATTGCTATTCCTATACCAATGAGGTCCTTTTTGGATTCAGTGTTTGATTTACTTATTATTTCTTTTATTTCTGATTTGAGCCTGTCTGTAATAGTGGTGAGCTCATCGTTTATGTTAAAGGTATAGCTTTTTCTCGCAATGAGACGGTCTGCCAGGTCGGCTGAAATTATTCTGACTTTTGGTATTTCAAAATCAACTCCTATAATGTATCTAGCATCTCTATTGAACCTGTAAAGGTCGGGCCTTCTGCCACCACGTGATTCACCTTTACCATCTTTTTTTATATAATTGCTGTCTTCTAGGTCTCTGAGTATTTTTATTATAGTTGGCATACTAAGATTGGTGGACCTGACCAGCTCAGAAGCTGAGATGAGACTATTTTTCCTTATTACATCAAAAACCAGAAACTTGTTTATATTCGGGAGAAACTGATGCTTTCTGTAAACAGAACCTTTCATATAAATTTTCCTTTGAAGTTCTTTATTTTAACTTTATATAATAACTTTATTAAGTATTTTATTAAAGTACTTTATTTTTATAATACTTTTAATATTTTGTCAATCCCCATTTTATGATTAAGTGGTAATTTTTTATAAATTGTATATTAAACTGGTTCCAGTTTAGAAAACCGAAAGAAATCGACTAAACTATCCAAAAGAGTTATTACTGGCAAGAAAATTCGACTATTAGGTCTTTAGCTTCTCCCGGCAGGTTCAACCAAATCTTTGATGTGGATATTGCAGTTGAGGGTGTAGACCCAGGACATTTTTTTAAGCTTAAGGCAGAAATGGAAGACCAGCAAAACATTAAGGTGGGGGAGTTGATTACTCCTGGTTTTGTTTATTTTCAGGGTCCTCTATGGTATAACTGGTGGTAATGTATTCCCCGGGCCGCCTTTGGTTTCGGGAAGATTTTGCCTGGCTGATTTTTCTTATCAACCATACGAAAAGTGGCACCCCGACAATCAGCAGAAGAATCCCGGGGAGGGCTATAATAAACGCCAACCCCAGTCCTGCAATAATTGTTATTGCCAGCAAAAATCCCAGGGTCCATTTTAGAGTTTCCCACGTTGCCCTCTTCATTTATTGTTCCTTTGTTATGGGTTATTCTTTATCATCTTTGATGTAATATTTTTTGGTGATGTATTCTCCGGGATACTTCCCTTTCCGGGTATCCCGGTTATAATAAATAGTTTTTATAACCCACGATAAAACAGGGAGGCTGACTATTATCAGGACCAGCTCCCGCAGGGAAATAAGCAAAGTGAACCCAAGGCCTGCCAGAAAGCAGGTCAGTAGAAATGCCCCCAGAAGCCATCTGGTAATACTCCATGCTGGTGAGTTCATTTTGGCTCCTAATTTGGATCTCATTCAAATCCGGAAAACTCAGAAGCGCTGCTGCCCCTACGATAAGAAGTACTTTTACTTCCCCGAGTTTATGGTCTCTTTCTATAAAACATACGTTATTTTTTATAATTTTGAAAGAAAAAATATGGATGGACGTTGTGGATACATTTATTACCTTATGAAAAAGTTTGAGAAACGGAAAAAGAGTATACTTTCTTAACAACGGAGTTCTGGTATGAGGCTGCTGAAGTGGATGGGTATCCTGGTCGGCTCTATTCTGGGTATATTTATACTGACTCTGGTGATTTTTACTGTTGCAGCATACAGACCGGCACCAAAAATAAAGCTGGAAAATATTTCACCGGGAAGGGATTCCGTGAAGGAGCCTCCCCGGCAGCTTGAAATAATGACCTGGAACCTCGGCTACTGCGCCCTGGACAAGCACACCGATTTTGTTATGGAGGGAGGAAGGATGAGCAGGGGCCGGAGCAAAAAAGCTGTGGTAAATAATCTTAAGGTAATTGTGGATACACTTGAGCAGCAGAACGCGGATATCTATTTTTTACAGGAGGCGGACCGTAATTCGGCAAGGTCTTTCAGGGTTGACCAGGTCAAAGCTATTACTCGCAGTTTTGACAACTACCGTGCATGGTTTGCCACCAATTACAAAGCTATTTTTGTTCCATATCCTTCCAATATCCCCATTGGTAAGGTCCACTCTGGAATACTAACACTGAGCAGGTGGAATGGTGATGTGTGGCGATACCAGCTTCCCGGAAGATATGCCTGGCCTACCAGGATATTTCACCTTAAGCGGTGCATCAGCGTTTTGAAAATTCCTGCTCCGGAAAACCATACATACTGGTACCTGATAAACCTGCACCTCTCAGCTTACGACGCAGAAGGTGCCCTGCGAAAAAGACAGCTCCGGTTTGTAAAGGATATGATGGTTGATTTGTACCGCCGGGGTAATTATGTAGTGCTGGGGGGAGACTGGAACTGCCTGTTTCCCGGAGTGGACATGGAAAGCTTCACACCGTATACCACTCCGGATGAAACTCTGGGCTGGGTGCAGGAAATACCCCCGGACTGGACCCCCCGGGGATGGAGGTGGGCTTATGACCCGGAAGTGCCCACTACCAGGACCCTGGAGCAGCCCTACGAAAATGGTGAAAACTTCACCACTATAATCGATGGATTTTTGCTTTCACCCAACGTGGAGCTTCTGGAAGTGAAGGGGAGCGATCTTGGTTTTGTCAATACTGACCACAATCCGGTGTGGGTGAGGGTGAGGACCAATGAATAACACAGCACAGAGCAATAACATATGGGTTCAGTATACAAAAGATTAAGCAGTAGTCCCGATGGCCCTTATTTATGACCCAGGCAATTTCCTCCTAATTTTTATGTCTTAAGCAGTTCCCTTCCTATTATCACTCCGTTTATGCTGGCCTGCATCAGGCCCCTGGTTATTCCAGCCCCGTCTCCCGCTGCATACACTCCCTTTATATTGGTCTGGAAGCTTCTGTCGGTTATTATCCGGTTGGAGTAGAACTTGACCTCCACACCGTACAGGAGGGTCTCGTCGCTGTCCAGTCCCGGGAAAATGTTACCCAGGGCCTCGATCATTTCCTTTATATCCAGCATAATTCTAAAGGGAAGAACCAGACTGAGGTCGCCCGGAACAGCATCTTTAAGAGTAGGCCGGATGTTATTGCGGTACAGCCTCCTGGTGGTGGTCCTCCTCCCCCTTTTGAAGTCACCGAATCTCTGAATGATAACCCTGCTGCCTGAAAGCATATTTCCCAGCCCAGCAATGTATTTTCCATACTTTATGGGGTCCTTGAACGGCTCTGTAAAATAGTTGGATACCAGGATAGCAAAGTTGGTGTTTTCGGTTTTGTATTCATCGGACTTATAGCTGTGGCCGTTTACCACTGCCAGGTTGTCCTGGTAGTATTCGGCTGCCACTATTCCTGAGGGGTTGTGGCAGAAAGTCCTTGCCATGTCATCAAAGGTGGGAGTGTAGTATACCAGCTTGCTTTCATAAAGCGAGTCATTTACATCCTTCATGATTTCGTTTCTGACTTCCACCCTCACCCCGATATCCACCACTCCCACCCTGGTTTTTATGCCGTAGCGGCTGCACATCCTCTCCAGCCAGTCTGCTCCTTCCCTGCCCACAGCCAGAACCACTCTGTCTGCATAATAGCTTCTGTCAGCTATTACTCCTTTTACCGCTCCGTTATCTATAATCAGGTCTTTTACCGGGTTGTCGAAAAGTATTTCTATGCCTCTTTCCAGAAGCTCCTGCTGAATGATTTTATACAGCTGGTAGCTTTTTTCCGTACCCAGGTGACGGAGCGGGGCCTCTATCAGGCTGAGGTTGCTCTGAATGGCTTTCCGTTTCAGCTTCTGTATAATCTGGCCCTGGTTTTTCCCATAGACCCGGGTGTCAGCACCATAGGACAGATACATATTGTCCATGTAGGTGAGCAAATCGTTGAGTTCTTCTCCCAGGTATTCCAGCAGGTTGCCGCCGATTTCGGGGGAGAGAATAAGCTTTCCATCACTGAAGGCGCCTGCTCCGGAAAATCCGGAGGTGATGGCACAGACCGTGCACTGCTGGCACAGGTACTTTCTCCTCTTGGGGCATGACCTTTTTTCAATCCTTTTTCCCTTTTCCAGCATCAGGATTTTTTTATGGGGATTGTTTTTTATCAATTCCAGGGCTGTAAAGATGCCTGCCGGTCCTGTTCCTACAATAATTACGTCGTATTTCATATGCCATTCCTTTTTAATATCCTTTTCAAATATATTGCAAAAACTACAGCGTTCAAAGCCGATTTAACAGGTTGACCCTGCAGCACTGGGGGATTATTATATACCAGCTTTTTGGAGGGTAAAAAAATACGGGGACCCAAATAACAAGATGAAGTATGCTGGGAAACGAAAGGTTTTATGATGGACTTGAATAACCACAGCAGGGTGCTTGTTACCGGTGGAGCAGGCTACATCGGCAGCCATGTGGTAAAAGCACTGGGCCGCAGGGGTTGTGAGGTGCTGGTCTATGATAATCTTTCCACCGGGCACTCTGACCTGGTGGTTTCAGGAAAGCTGGTAAAGGGCGAACTGGAAGACCGGGCGGGTCTGGAAAAGGCGATCAGGGACTTCCAGCCCCAGGCAGTGAGGCACTTTGCCGCCCCC
>JBMCUI010000062.1:0-10223 GCA_048622675.1 Spirochaetota bacterium
GTCCATACATATTAAAAGAATATCCAGCATATACATTCTACAAAAATATCCTTGCAAAGTTTTTTCCTGGTACTTCTGACAGGTGTAAAGCAGAATGACATAATTGCTTTCTCAGAGCCACCTGCAGTAAACATCCATTCCGCAAAATCGACTTTTCATTTACCCTAACTGAAATAAAGTATATTTTCATACCATTATATTTTTATAACTTTTCTGTTAATGGAGTAATATAGTACTATTAACTGATGCTGGAGGTGTAGGAAATGATCGTAAATGTAGTGAAAGTGCATGTAAAAGAAGGGTATGCGGATGAGTTTATTGAGGCGTCCACCAGGGACAGGAACATGTGGTAATGATGAAGGCCTTGCATGAAAATATGTTAATTCGAAAGCAGGACTTGTATAGGGGTTCACAAACAATAAACTAGCATAATCAGGGAGAGAGAGTATGGCACAGGATGTAGTATGGGTAAACTTTGATGTAATGGAAAATTTTATGAAGGACGTATTTATAGCACTGGGAGTCCCACCGGATGATGCAGGGGTATGCGCGGATGTTCTGATTACCGCTGATAAGAGGGGGATAGACTCTCACGGGGTCAACCGGATGAAACCCATCTATTATGACCGTATCAAAAAGGGCATCCAGCAGCCGGCAACCCAGTTCGAAATAGTAAAGCAGACTCCCACCACTGCGGTAGTGGACGGTCACGATGGAATGGGCCAGGTGATTGCCAAAAAAGCCATGGACATGGCCATACACAAGGCCAAAAAATACGGAATGGGGATGGTAGGTGTACGCAATTCCACCCACTACGGAATAGCAGGCTACTATGCAGGCCTGGCTGTAGAAGCGGGGATGATTGGGATAACCGGCACTAATGCCAGGCCCTCGGTTGCCCCTACTTTTGGTGTGGAAAACATGCTGGGCACCAATCCCCTTACTTTCGGAATACCCACAGATGAAGATTTTCCGTTTTTACTGGACTGTGCGACTTCTATAAGCCAGCGAGGGAAAATAGAAGCTTACGATAAAATGGGCAAGGAAATCCCTCCGGGCTGGGTAATCGGGGATGACGGGAAAACCAGGACCGATACCCATCAGATATTGAAAGATTTTGCTTCAGGAAAATGCGCCCTTACTCCCCTGGGAGGAATAGGAGAAGAAGGGGCCGGGTACAAGGGATACGGCTACTCCGCTGTTGTGGAAATACTTTCTGCCGCCCTGCAGAACGGCAGCTACCTTAAAATGATATCAGGGACCAGGGAGGGAAGGCCTTCTCCCTACCACCTGGGACATTTTTTTATGGCTGTAAACATTTGCTTTTTCACAGAGCTGGAAACATTCAAAAAAATAGCGGGAAATATCCTTCGCTCCCTCAGGAACTCAAAGAAGATGCCCGGCCAGGAGAGGGTCTATACAGCAGGGGAGAAGGAATACCTTGCCTGGCAGTACAGAAAAGACAGAGGGGTGCCCCTGAACAAACAGCTGCAGCAGGAAATCCTCCAGATGCGTGATGAGACGGGACTCAAGGAGTATGCTTTTCAGTTTCAGGTTTAATTATTTGACCGCAGCATTGTTCAGTTTGTAGAATAAACTTGATTATATATACATCACTGTAGATTTTAAGGAGCAGAGCATGGTAGAGCTTGATTTTGAAAAAGGCGGAGGAGTGATTCCGGCTATAGTTCAGGATAAAGAAACAGGAGATGTGCTGATGATGGCCTTCATGAACCCGGAAGCATGGGAAGTGACCCGCACAACCGGCTATGCCCACTACTGGAGCAGGTCCAGGAAGAAGTTGTGGAAAAAGGGTGAAGTTTCCGGGAACCTGCAGAAGGTAAAAGAGATAAGAGTGGATTGTGACAATGACTGTGTGCTTCTTAAGGTAGAACAGGCTGGGGGTGCGGCATGCCATACCGGGTACCGGAGCTGTTTCTACAGGGTGGTGGACGGAGAGAGCCTGAAGATAGCAGAGAAAAAAGTTTTTAATCCGGAGGAGAAGTACGGCGGGAAAAGCAAACAGGGCTGACTGGAAGCTTGGTAATTACACTATATTAAACAAAATTTTTCTAAAATTCCTGGAGGAAATATGAGTGAGAAGCTGCTGAAGCTGGGAATACCCAAAGGGAGTCTTGAAAAATCTACCATAGAACTTTTTCAGAATGCGGGATGGAAAATAAGTGTTTCTCCCAGGAGCTATTTCCCCTCCATAGATGACAATGAAATAGCCTGCTCTTTGGTAAGGGCGCAGGAGATGGCACACTATGTGGAAGAAGGAGTGCTGGATGCAGGCCTGACCGGCCTGGACTGGATACTGGAAAATGAGGCTGATGTGGAGATTGTATCGGACCTGGTGTACTCCAGAGCAAGTACCAGGAAGGCCCGGTGGGTGCTGGCAGTTCCCTCGGAATCGGACATCAAATCAGTTGAGGACTGCAGGAACAGGACCATTTCCACAGAGCTGGTAAACTTTACCAGGAAGTATTTTGCAGAAAGGGGTGTTCAGGTAAACGTAGAGTTTTCCTGGGGGGCCACTGAAGCCAAGGTGGCGGAAGGTCTGGTGGATGCTATTGTGGAGGTCACAGAAACAGGAACCACTATCAGAGCTCACGGGCTTAAAATAATCCACACCCTTCTCGAAACAAATACCAAGTTAATTGCCAATAAGAATGCCATGAAAGATTCCTGGAAGAAGCCCAAGATTCACCAGATTGCCGTGCTGGTGACCGGTGCCCTCAATGCAGAAAACATGGTGGGCCTTAAGATGAATGTGCCCCAGCAGAAGCTTGAAGATGTGGTAAAGCTTCTTCCCAGCCTTACAGCACCTACCATATCTCAGCTGTACAACAAGAACTGGTTCTCAGTGGAAACCGTGATAAACGAAAAAATCGTAAGGGAGCTGGTTCCCAGGCTTATTACGATTGGGGCCGATGGCATAATTGAGTATTCCCTCAATAAAATTGTAAATAAAAGCAACCAGGAGTGAAAGCAGAAGAATTAAAAAAATGGTATCTTAAATAAAAACCAGTGTACAACTCCGAAGAATATGCTGGCAAATCCTACAGGAAACTGGTAGCGTCCCAGTACCGACTTTAATTTTTCCAGAAATGATCCAGGGATGCCTTTTACTGTCTCCAGAAAGTCCACCGAAATCAGCATTCCGCAGAGAATAGCAAAAACCGAGGGGAAAAAGTCACCAAAAATGGGAATAAGGGCCCTCCCTGGGCTGTGGTACGGAGCAATGAAGGCCACCACCCCTATCACCAGAACTGCCAGGCCGATAATAATTTTATAAGGGGAGAGTTTCTCGTCTATAGTCTTCAAAACCGGATGTTTCTCGGTGAACAAAGGCACCACGATAATGAAACCTCCCACCACACAGACAAGTCCTAAAAAGAAAACCATTTGTTCCTCCTGTTCCTGTAATTAATTTCACGCTGCCTTCCGGTCAGCTGGACCCACCCTAGTTGTAAAACCTTCAACTCCCCATCCTTTATGCAGCTTTTCCTATTTTATACTGAAAATCATCCTTCTTGTTCGGGGTCCGTCAAACTCGCAGAAGTATACAGACTGCCATATACCCAGCAAAGGCTTGCCCCCTGATACAACAACCGTTTCGCTGTTGCCCATCAGAGAAGCTTTGATATGGGCGTCGGAGTTTCCTTCGGCATGCTGGTACTGGTCGTTTCTGGGAATCACCCTGCCCAGTTCATACAGGATGTCCCGTACTACACTGGGGTCAGCGTTTTCATTTATAGTAACTCCTGCAGTGGTATGGGGAACAAAAATGGTAAGAAGACCCTCCTGTATACCGGATTTCCTGATAGCCTCTGAGATATGGCTGTCAACATTTATCAATTGTTCACGATTTTTTGATCTTATACTTACTTCTTCTATCACGGGTTTCTCCCGGTAAGTTATGATGCCTCTTTTTTCAGCAACAGGCTTATTGACTTAAGCATATTCACCGCATGTCTGAGCTGGACATCGTAATCCAGGTCCACCATTGAAGGCATTTTATATTTTTCTTTTTCGTTTCTTATGAGTTTTTTTACAATAGCCGGTCTTATCTCCAGGTCCTTTTGTTTCAGGTTTTGGAGTAGTTTTTCGAACTGCTCCTCTGTGTAAGATTCGTGTTTTTCCACAAAGTTTTCAATCAGGTTCTGCTGTTTTATTTTGTCTATACGTTCCATTTCTTCTTTGGTTATTTCTATGTCATGCACCACTTCGTCGGGCATTACCCCTCTTTCCTCTATGGATTTCCCTGAAGGGGCGTGGTACAGGGCTGTAGTAATCCTTATACCGGCTCCGCCCGGAAGCTCCCTCACTGTCTGAACCGAGCCTTTTCCAAATGTCTGCTCACCCACCAGCACCCCTCTGTTATTTTCCTTTATAGCTGCTGCAAAAATTTCAGAAGCAGAAGCACTGCCTTCGTTTACCATAACTATAAGGGGCATTTCAGGTACCAGGGTTTTGGGCGATGTATGAAAAACCTGGTTCTGGGAAGGGTCTCTGCCCCGGGTGGACACAATTACCCCTTCCTCCAGAAACATATTGCAGATTTCTATCACAGCTGAAAGAAGCCCTCCCGGGTTGTTCCTGAGGTCTACAATTATGGAGTTGATGCCTTTGGAGCGAAGATTGTTGATGTGCTGCTTCATTGTCTGGGGTGTAGGTTCGCTGAACTGGACGATCCTTATGTAGCCTATAGTTTTGTTTATAACTGTAGATTTTACGGTCTCCAGCTCTATAATTCCTCTGGTAATGGTGACCTGAATGGGCTGTTCTTCTGATTCCCTTTTTACTGTGATGGTAACATCTGTTCCGAGCTCTCCCCGGAGCAGTTTTACCGCATCCATTGTGGTAAAACCTTGGGTGGAGCTGCCTTCAATTTTTATTATTCTGTCGCCTGCTTTGATCCCTGCTTTGTCTGCAGGAGTCCCCTCAATTGGAGAAATGACGGTGATCCATTTGTCCCGCACTCCGATAACTATACCCAGGCCTCCGAACTCACCCCTGGTATCTGTTTGAAGCTCCCTGAACGATTCCTCCGGAAGATAGGAGGTATGGGGATCATCCAGAGAACTGACCATTCCCTTTATAGCCCCTTCAATAAGGTTTTCAGGGATGGCCTTGGATTCGTCATAGTATTCTGTCCGCAGGAGGTTGAAAACTTCATTGAATAACCTGAGGTGTTTGTAGGCCTTTTCCTGATCGCCTGCAAATATCCAGTTGTTAAGTCCCGGAGCTGCAGTTATGACCAGAATTATCAGGACCAGGAGTATCCAGGCGATCCTCTCTTTATTTTTCATCTTGTATCTCCTATTATATACAAATATTATCTTTGGCAGGTTATTTGTCAAACAAAACATTGTAATAGTAAATACATCTTTAAAACATGTTGTAGGGGCAGGGGATTATTGGTATATTATATAAGAATTATTGGAAACATACACTCTGACGGCAGGGTAAGCCGGGGAACTATATTACCTGTAAGGAATTAGGGGGGACAATGCTTGACCAAAATACTGCCCAAAAAGCAGGGCAGATGCTGGAACAACTCCGCGATGCAGTGAACCTGGTGGTATTTACCCAGGAAGTGGAATGCAGCTTCTGCCAGCAGAACACAGGGCTGGTAAAAGATGTATCAGAGCTTTCTGAGAGAATCAGCTATGAAGTACACGATTTTGCAAATGACCGGGATGCTGTGGAGGCTTTCGGGGTGGACAAGATACCGGCAATTTGTGTGGTATCAGAAAAAAAGGACTACGGTGTCAGGTTTTACGGGGTCCCCAGCGGATACGAGTTTACTTCTTTTCTGGAAGCTATAAAAGCAGTGTCCACCGGGCAGCACAGGCTGAGCCGGGAGAGCCGGGAAAAAATTTCCCTGCTGCAGAAGCCTGTACACATCCAGGTCTTTGTTACTCCCACCTGCCCTTACTGCCCGAGAGCGGTCATTACAGCACACAAACTTGCAGTATTGTCCGATAATATAAGAAGCGATATGGTAGAGAGCATAGAGTTTCCTCACCTGGCTAATAAGTACAGTGTTATGGGAGTGCCCAGAATGGTAATCAATGAGGATGACTACATAGAGGGCGCTGTACCGGAGAAAGTGGTTGTAGATAAAATCATGGAAGTGGTTTCCGGAACGTAATTTTATAATTACTGAAAGGCAGGCACCATATGGAAATATCCAAAAGAGCAAAACTCACCCCATCTTCTCCTATTCGCAGGCTCTACCCTCTGGCTGAGCAGGCCCGGGCAAAAGGCAAAAAATTGCTTCAGGTAAATATCGGGCAGCCCGATATCCCCACCCCTCCCCATGCGCTGGAAGCAGTCCGCAGTTTTGATGAGCAGGTGCTTGCCTACAGCCCCTCGTGCGGTGTGCCGGGCCTCAGGGAAAAAATCTCCAGCTATCTTTCAGGATATGACATCAGCCTGGACCCAACACAGATTATCGTTACCACAGGGGGAAGCGAGGCCATTTTGTTTGCCCTGGCTTCTGTGTGCGACCCGGGCCAGAATGTTATTGTTCCGGAGCCTTTTTATGCCAACTACCGGGTGTTCTGTTCTATGCTGGGCCTGGAAATAGCTCCGGCTTCGACCCATCTTTCCAGTAATTTCCACATACAAGGTCCCGGGGTGCTGGAAGAAGCGCTCACTCCGGCTGCCAGGGCAGTGTTGATATGCAATCCTTCAAACCCCACCGGAGTGGTGTATACCGCACAGGAGATGGACATGATCGCCCGGTTCGCTGCAGACCATGACCTGTTTGTTATATCCGACGAGGTTTATAGAGAATTCCGGTATGAAGGAGAGGGGTATATATCTCCCATGCACATTAAAAGCCTGGAAAACAGGGTGATAATAACAGATAGTATTTCAAAGCGGTACTCCTCCTGCGGTGCCAGGATAGGCTTTCTGGCCTCCAGGAGCCCAGAAGTGCTGGAAGCAGCAGCAAGGTTTGCCATGGCGAGGCTGTGTCCACCCACCATAGAGCAGAAACTGGCGGAGGTGCTATTTTTGACATTACCGGGTTATTTTTCGGACATGGTTGATGAATACCGGCGAAGGAGAGATGCTGTGGTGGAGGAGCTGGAAGGAGCCGAAGGAATTGTGGTCTCCAGGCCCGAAGGGGCTTTTTATATGATAATAAAACTGGCGGGAGTCGACACCAGGGATTTTGCCAGGTTTCTATTGACCGATTTCGATGAAGAGGGGGAAACGGTGATGGTGGCCCCGGCTGAGGGGTTTTATGCTACTCCCGGCTGTGGTAGGGACGAAATAAGGATAGCATATGTACTGAGTCCACAGAAAATGAAAAGAGCAGCCAGGATAATAAAGAAAGCTGTTGCAGCCTACAAGGCAGGCGAGGGGAAAAGGGCGGCGGCACACCCGTATCCGGCACCAGGGAAAAACCGTACGGTCTGATTTTGCATTTTGTACAGCCATTTTTGAGTTTTTGATATAAGGTGTTGTCTTGGACTATAACCGGATAGAAATAGCGGTAAAACCACACACACAAGACCCCTTTGCCAGGCATGCCTGGTGGAAGATTACCTCCAGTCTGGATTATCGAATAAAAAAACTTCGGCTGGTCACAGTATATACGGTGTACTCTGCTGTTTCTAAGAGGCAGCTCCACTACTTTGCAGAAAAGGTTCTATGCGACCCGGTGCTGGCATTTTATACCATTGACGCTCCCATAGCTCCCAGGCTGGGCCGGTTCGACTGGGCAGTGGAGGTTTCTTTTAAAAAGGGTGTGACAGACAATGTAGGCCGCACTGCAAGCGATGTACTTAATATGATGGTGGGCACCTACGGGAGTGAAGAAGATAGCGCCAGGGTGTACAACTCCACCCAGTACCTTATCCAGGCTCCACTTGAGTTTCAGGACGTTGAAAAGATTTCCAGAGAGGTGCTGTACAATCCCCTTATCCAGGAAATAGAAGTAATGAAGTTTTCGGACCTGGTGGAAAGAGGAGGGTTTGGAGCAAAAAAACGGAGGTTTGCCCAGAATTACCTGCCAAAAGTGCAGACTATTGACCTGGATGTTTCAGACCAGCAGCTGATAGAGATTTCAGAAAACAGGGTGCTTGCTCTCAGCCTTGAAGAGATGAAATTCTTTCGCTCTTACTTCCAGAGGCCTGAAATAAAAAAAACAAGGGCTGAGCTGGGAATGAGCGCCCAGCCCACAGATGTAGAAATAGAGTGTTTTGCCCAGACCCAGTCCGAGCACTGCAAGCACAAGATATTCAACGCCACCATTTCCTACACAGATAATTCAGAAGATGCACAGCCCCCCTCCAGCAGGAACGGCCGGGTCCGGACCATTCACTCTCTTTTTAAGACCTATATACAATCGGTGACCGAAAGGCTCAAGGGCAAAAAAGATTTTTTGGTTTCTGTGTTTCGTGATAATGCAGGGGTGGTGAGGTTCGATGAACATAATAACCTGACGTTCAAGGTGGAAACCCACAACTCCCCCTCAGCCCTGGACCCCTACGGAGGGGCCATTACCGGTATTGTAGGAGTGGACAGAGACCCTGCGGGCACTGGAATCGGCTCCAGGATAATTGCCCACACTGATGTACTGTGCTTCGGAGACCCCCGGTTCAAGGGAAAGCTGCCTCCCAGGATGATGCACCCCAGAAGGATTGCTGAAGGGGTGATAAAGGGTATCGAAGACGGAGGCAACAAGTGCGGTATTCCCACCATCAACGGGGGAATAATTTTTGACGGCTCCTACAGCGGAAAACCACTGGTTTTCTGCGGTTCTGTGGGAATTATGCCTGCCAGAATAGGAAGTGTGCCTACCCATCACAAAAAGATAGTGCCTGGAGATATTATTGTAATGGTGGGGGGAAGAATAGGAAAGGATGGTATCCACGGGGCCACTTTTTCCAGTGAAGAAATAAAAGAGTCCTCCCCCGCTCAGGCTGTACAGATCGGAGACCCCATTACCCAGAAAAAAATGCTGGACATGCTTCTGGAAGCAAGGGACATGCTTCTCTACCGGGCTATAACTGATAACGGTGCAGGAGGGCTGTCATCTTCAGTGGGAGAGATGGCCCTTCTCTCAGGAGGAGCTTTTCTGGAGCTGGAGAAAGCCCCTCTCAAGTACCCCGGGCTGGACCCCTGGGAAATCCTCCTGTCAGAGGCCCAGGAGAGGATGAGTGTAGCCGTGCCCCCTGAAAACCTGGAGAAGTTTCTCCACCTGGCCCGTAAAAGGGACGTTCTTGCCACCCCCATGGGGAAGTTTACCGACACGGGTTATTTCCATGTAACCTACCGGAATAACACGGTATGCTGTCTGGAGTTGAAGTTTCTGCATTCTGACATCCCCCTTTCCCTGGAGGCGGAGTGGCGGAAGCCCGGTATTGAGGAGAAAGACCCTGAACCTGCAGGTGAACTGGACCATATCATCCCTGACATGGTAGCTGATCTTAACTCCTGCAGCAGGGAGCCGGTGATAAGACGGTACGATCATGAGGTGGGCGGCAGCACTGTACTCAAGCCCCTGATAGGAACCAGGGAGATCGGGCCGTCGGACGGAGGAGTAATTGCTCCTGTGCCGGGGAAAAAAAGAGGGTTTGTTCTGTCATGCGGTATAAATCCGTTTTACTCCAGGGTGGACACCTATCATATGGCTGCCGCAGCGGTGGATGAAGCGGTGCGAAACGCAGTGGCGGTGGGTGCCGACCCCCGGCAGATTTCGCTTCTGGACAATTTCTGCTGGCCTGACCCGGTGCACCACCCCCACAAGACCCCGGACGGAAAGTACAAGCTGGCCCAGCTTGTCAGAGCAGCACAGGGGCTGCATGATACAGCAGAGGCCTTTCAGGCCCCTTTTATTTCGGGCAAGGACAGCATGAAGAATGACTACAAGATAGGCAGGCACAAGGTAAGTGTTCTGCCCACCATTCTGGTATCAGCCCTGGGCATAGTGCCTGATGTAACAAAGTGTATAAGCTCGGATTTTAAGAAGGAAGGGGATATAATTTACCTGATGGGCAGAACAGGCAGCCATATGGGACAGTCGCTTTTTTACCGGAAGTACGGCGGCTCTTCGGCGAGCATTCCTGTGGTAGATACCGGGGAAAACATAAAAGTATATACGGCCTATTATGAAGGAGCATCAAGAGAGCTTATTACCAGCGGCCACGACCTTTCGGAAGGGGGGCTGGCAGTGGCGGTGGCTGAGGCATGTATAGGTG